>JAFGFW010000041.1 GCA_016930875.1 Deltaproteobacteria bacterium
CAAACTGGTCCTCGTGGCACTCGGCGCACACGCTTTCATCGGGAAGCTCTGCAAGATCGGCGTCTTTTGCTCCTTTGTGCTTGTCACCATGGCACACGGAACACGTCACCTCTTCCTTGCTGTGCCTGCTGGACTCCCAGTCAGCTACCTGTCCCGGAGAAATCTTCTTGTGACAGGTGATACAGGCATCTTCAGCTCCCATTGCCAAGCTCGTGAAACACATGGTGGCAATTAGGCACCCTAGTAAGACGGACAACTTTTTCTTCATAACGCACCTCCTGATAACCGAGATTGACCGGAAATCCGAATTTCACATGGAACGGACCAATACACCAGGCATGATGATAAATGGATGAAAAAAAGCATCAAAGAACTGCCTTCTTGAATTCCTCAATGCTAATGCGCTCGATGAATCGAGCGGTTCTTTCCTTCTTCTTACCGTTGGCCGCATAGTACTCAAAACATTTCCTGGCTAATTCGATCACCTCCTCGTTGGTCAGGTCTTCCGCAATCACATCTCCAATTCGGGGCTTACGCGCAGCATTACCCCCGAAGATCACTGTCCATCCTGACTTCTTGCCAAAGGCGCCAAAGTCTCGCATGTAGCTCTCGCCACAGTTCATGGAACAGCCTGATATGCCGATTTTGGCCTTTGCAGGTAGATCCATGCCCACGAAAAGGTTTTCCAGTTTACCTCCCAATCCCAGCGAGTCCTGCACACCTAACTTACACAAACTATTCCCAGGACAAGCTTGTACATAATGAACGCACAATTCGACGGCCGGTCCCACGTCTATGCCCAGATCTCGCCAGACATCATCAACGACTTCCGGTTTCATTCCAACCAATGCCATGCGTTGGGCTGATGTAATCTTGATGATGGGGATCTCATATTTGCGCACTACGTTGGCTATGGTTTCCAACGTACCGGGCGTCACAATGCCCAAGGGCATTCTGGGTACGACTCCATAGGTCTTCTTGTCTCGTTGAATGATAGCTCCTTTTGGTCTATCAGGCATGATTGTCCTCCTTGATTTCAATAATCTTTGTCTTCACCTTTCCTGCCCAAACAAGACCTCACGGGCCAACCGCCTGCCGGAATCAGTTAACATTTTCTTTTCAAGGCCTTTTCCTCTTTGTCAGTCAATCGCACGGATTCCTTTGGATCGAATCCGAGGCAATCTATGGCGTGCTCGCACCACTGGGCGCAGCCAACGTTGAGTTTGGGGTTTCGTATCTGGTGACCACAGCGTGGACAGCGACGTTTAGCGTCGTCTTTGAAAAACTCCACGAAAAAACCGCACTCTGCACAGGGTATCTCAAAAATATCTCCAGGCGTCCAAAACATGGTGTCTTGCCCTGGGCACATAGTTTTGGCCATGATGTCATCCCTTAAACACGCTTGCCAAATGCGAAAGTTTGTTTTTTGTAAGGTATCTCTTGGTCCGCTGATCGATTTGCTTGAGCAGATCTCCGAAGATGCACTTCCCTCCGTGACAAATAGGCCGGCCAAGAAGACACTTCGTCTCCTCAAGCTGACCTTCAATAGCTTCGTAGACTTCCAGCAGGCTGATCTCCCTGGCAGGCCGTTTAAGGACAAAGCCGCCTTTGGGGCCTCGCGTGGAGCTGACCAATCCTGCCTTGGCCAGCCGCTGCAGGATCTTAGCGAGGTGAGCTTCCGAGCTTCCGAGCATGGAGGCAATCTCCTTGCTCGGCACCACCCGACCCGATTCGCTGGCAAGAAAAACCATTGCATGCATGGCCACGGAAGCAGCTTCGGATATTCGTATTACGTTTGACATAGGCAATTCATTCTATATTTGCGTATTCAGGTATTTAAATACCTATATATCACTTTTAGGTCATCGTCAAGATCTTTAAGTGTAGGGTCTAACATTTTGTCATTTCGAGCGTAGCGAGAAATCTTGTATGCAACAGATGAACTTGACAGTGATTGAGGTTTCATCGCTCTTGAGAAAGCTCTTCAATTTCTTCGGTCGTATGTTCCAGATGATCTTGACTTGTCTTTTCATGGCAACAATTCTCCCTTTCCATCTATGCCGTCCAAGGCTTTTTTGGCCAAATGACTCACCCGACGGCACACCAAGGAGCGATCCAAATACAAAAAGATCTCTGCATTGTCTCCCAAAAGCGCTTCAAGCTGACAGCGGGCGGCCTCAGCTCCAAGCAAACCCATTGTCCAAGCCGTAAGACCTCTGAGTGTAGCGTCTGCAGATGTCAGATGTGGCAGGAGATAGTGGCGGGCATCTTGCACCAACTCGGGTCTCGCCTGGGCCACCCTTCCAACGCCCCACACAGCGCCTCTCTGCAACATCTCGTACTCCAGGAAATTTCCCTCTTCCCAGACGTAAGAGATCAGGACCGCTGCATATTCCTTTGCAAGACCTTCATGAGAAGCAATGATCTCACCCATGGCCTCGGGAGCGCCCCAACCGATGCCCCCGGATTCATCATTTAAGCTCCACATAAGGCGGCGCATGATCACACGGGCCGATTCCATATCTTCGTCAGCAAGATTTGCCACGACTGCACCCATGGCTGTGATGGCCCGCCATTTAATTTGCTCATCATTGCTGAGAAGAAACGAAAAAAGTGGGTTGATCACCTGGCGGGCAGGCAGATGGCACAGCTCGTTTAGTCTCTGGCCAAAATTGTCCGATCGGAGCACGGCCAAGGCCTTTCGTTTCAGATCCCGGTAGCTCTGTTTTTCAGTACTCATCGCGTCTCCTGCAACCGTTAAAAGGCCAGATCAGTTTTCGACACCTCCAGGACGATTGACAAACGACTCAACTACTCAACCATTCGACCACTCAACCGTCTCTGCCCAAACTCCCATCGCTTGTCCAGATAATATAGTACGGGCACAGTCATCCGTGAAAGCAGAAGTGATGCCACTTCTCCGGCCATGAGCGATATGGCAAGGCCCTGGAAGATCGGGTCAAAGAGTATGACCGAGGCGGCCACAACAACGGCCGCAGCCGTGAGCATCATGGGACGGAACCGGACGGCTCCGGCATCGATGACAGCCTTGTCCAGCGGCATGCCCTGTTTGAGGCGCAGCTCGATGAAGTCCACCAGGATAATGGAGTTTCGCACTACAATGCCGGCGCCTGCGATGAAACCGATCATGGAAGTTGCCGTAAAGAATGCGCCCATAAGACCATGGGCAGGCAGGATCCCTATCAGAGAGAAAGGGATTGCCGCCATGATGACCAGCGGCGTACTAAGGGACTGGAACCATCCCACCACAAGGACAAAGATGAGCACCAGGACCACCCCGAAGGCGATACCCAGATCGCGGAATACCTCATAGGTGATGTGCCATTCGCCGTCCCATTTCATGGCTATTCGTTTGTTGCTGTCTGGGATGTGGGCCGTATGCTGGACGATTCCATATCCCTCTGGCAGGGAGATGGCATCAATCTTCTTGCGCATCTCCAAAATGGCATACACCGGACTCTCCTTGACCCCAGCTACATCACCGGTAACGTAGACAACCGGCATCAGGTTTTTATGATAGATGCTGCGGTCCAGATCCGTTTCATGGGGAGATACGAGGTCGGAAAGGGCCACCAGGTGGCCATCAGCAGAGGAGACCTTCATGGCCTCCAATCGCTCGATTCCGGCCCGATCGGCCAGTGGCAGGCGGAGCACTATAGGCACGTCCTCTTTCTCACGGGGCTGATGGAGCAGACCCACCGACATCCCCTTCAGGGCCAGCTTAAGGGCCTGGTTGATCTGGGCGGCGCTGATTCCGTGGAGGGCCGCCTTTTCCTTATCAAGGACAAAATCGACACGGGTTTGCCTATCTTCCATGTACCAGTCCGTGTCCACTACCCCAGGGGTCTCTTCAAAGATTTTCATCACTTCTCTGGCAATTTCGCGCTGGCGCTCATAGTCCGGGCCGTAGATCTCTGCCACCAGGGTGGATAGCACCGGAGGTCCAGGGGGGACCTCGGCCACTTTGACGCGGGCCCCAAACCTGTCGGCAATCCGTTTTAGGCCTGGCCGCACCCGCTTTGCAATATCGTGGCTTTGGGCCTTGCGGTGGTGCTTGTGTACGAGATTCACCTGGATGTCAGCAACGTTTGAGCCTTGCCGCAGATAGTAGTGGCGTACCAGGCCGTTGAAGTTAAAGGGCGAGGCAGTGCCGATATAGATTTCATAATCCACGACCTCGTTCACGGTCTTCAAGAAATTGCCCATCTCTAGGGCTGCTGCCGATGTCTCCTCTAACGTGGCGGATTCCGGCATATCAATAATCACCTGACACTCGCTCTTATTATCAAAGGGAAGCATCTTGACACGCACCCAGCCCAATCCGATGAGGGCGCAGGAAGCCACAAGCAGCGCCACGACGCCCATCAAAAAAAGCCAACGCCAGAGAGGCGCTTCAATAAGAGGGGTCATGATCCGGCGATAGAGCTTCACCGACCAGTCCTCCCTTTCGCCATGCTCTTTGGGATCGCCATTTTCTTTGTGCTTCAAGAAACGAACGGATGCCCACGGTGTAACAACAAAGGCCACCAAGATGGAAAAGACCATGGCAGCCGAGGCGCCCATGGGAATAGGCCGCATGTAGGGTCCCATAAGGCCGCCCACAAAGGCCATAGGCAGAATGGCGGCAATCACGGCAAGGGTTGCAAGAATGGTAGGATTTCCCACCTCATCCACTGCCTCAATAGCCACTTCCAGAAAGGGGCGATCCTTGTTTTCGGAAAGACGAAAGTGGCGAACCACATTTTCCACCACAACGATTGCATCATCCACAAGAATACCTATGGAAAAGATCAGGGCAAACAAGGTGATACGATTCAGCGTATAGCCATAAAGATAAAAAACAGTAAGGGTCAGAGCCAGAGTCACCGGAATGGCCAGGGCCACCACACCTGATTCACGAAGGCCAAGGGCGAACCATATCAGGAGCGTGACTGAGAAAACCGCAATGAACATATGAAGCAGAAGCTCGTCAGACTTTTCCTTGGCCGTCTCGCCGTAATGGCGTGTCACTGTCATGTGTATGTTTTCAGGGATGACCACGCCCCGGCTCTCTTCTACCCGGCGCAAGATCTTTTCGGCCACAGTAATGGCGTTGACCCCCTTTCGCTTGGCAACGGTAAGGGTTGCGGCAGGATAGACACCCTGGGGCGAGGGAGCCGCAACAATACCCTTACCCTTATCCGGGGCCGCAGGTCCTGTTCCAAGAAAGACATATTGGTCCGGCTCTTCAGGACCGTCCTCGATGGTTGCTACATCTCCTAAGTAGACGGGCCTGCCCTCATAGATCGCCACCACCACCCGGCTCACATCCTCTACATCAGTCAAGTAGCCGCGTGTATGCACCAGGATTTCGCCGTCCATTGATGGGAAGCTTCCGATCTCCGATTCCTGGTTGGCAGCACACAACATGTCAACGATGGCGCCGGGGGTCAGGTGGAATGCTGCGAGACGCACCGGATCGAGGCGCACTGCCACCTGTCTTCGGTAACCGCCAATGATCTTGGTGATGGAGGCATTGTCCTCGCGCTTTACCAGATCTTCCACCTCGGCTACAACCCTGCGTAACGTGTAATGGTCTACATCTTCTCCCCAAAAGGTCATGGCAAGGATGGGAACGTCGTCGATATAGCGTGGCTTGACCAGGGGTGGGGTGGCGCAACAAGGGATCCGGTCGGAATTGGCCAGCAGTTTTGACTGGAGCCTGACGATGGCGTGTTCCTCGTTTTCTCCTACAAAAAAACGGACCACCGCCATGGACATCCCAGGGCTTGAGGTGGAATAGATATACTCCACCCCGGGAATCTCCCACACCAGTTTTTCCATGGGCTTGGTGACACGCTCTTCTACTTCTTTTGCGCTTGCCCCCGGCATCTGCGCGAATATATCAATCATCGGGACAATGATCTGGGGCTCTTCCTCCCTGGGGAGGGCATAAACAGCAGCCATGCCCAAGATGATGGAGGCTACAATGATTAGAGGGGTGAGCTTGGAATCTATGAAAAACCTCGCGATTTTTCCTGCTGCCCCCATGTCATGCTTCATGGTGTTGTCTCCACGCGGGCCCCGTCCTCAAGTCTCGAATGTAGGTTTTTAACGTAACGGTCTCCATCCTTGAGTCCTGACAGGACTTCTACAGAATCACCGAAGGTCTTTCCAAGACGAATGAGACGGAAATGTGCTATCCCTTCAGTGTCCACCACGTAGATGCCGGTGAGTTGTCCGCGCCTAACTACTCCCTTTTGGGCTATCAGAAGCTTCTTGTTACGGCCCACTGGGATTTCTGCCCGTGCGAAGAGACCGGATGTGACCTTTCGATCTATGGGCAGCCTAATCTTGACAATAAAGGAGCGGCTTCTGGCGTCTGCACTGGGCACCATGGTACACACACTTCCCTCCAGAGGTCCGGTCTTAAGTGCGGGCACTCTCACTGATACCTTCTGCCCCGGCTCCGCGTAGCCAATATATGTCTCTGGTAGTACCACATCTATACAAAAGCCACGGGTGGTCTCTAAGGTCAGCAGCGGGGTCCCGGGTTTTGCGAGATCACCTTTGTCAACCATTTTCCCAGTGATGATACCATCGTGGGGAGCAATAATCACAGCATCCTTTTTGCTGACACAGGCTGTGGCCACGGCGGCCTCAGCCTGTGTCACTCTTGCAGCGGCTGCCCCCACCATGGCCTCTGCCTGACCGAGGCCCGCTTTTGCCTGGCGGTAGCGGGCCTCAACCTCATCAAATTCCTGCATGCTCACGGAATCGTCTCTCTTTAGGTTCAAATATCGTTCATAGGTGGCAAGGGCGAGCTTTTCTGAAGCCCAGGCAACTTCACTGTTAGATTTGGCTGCAGCCAAGCCCTTCCTGGCTTCAGACAGACTCGCTTCAGCTCTGCGGAGCCCGGCATTCACCTGACGCTCGTCGATAAGGAGAAGGGTATCTCCCTTTTTCACGCGGTCGCCTTCCCGGACCTGAACGGCCTCTATTGTGCCCAAAAGCTTGCTGGCCAAATTACTTTTAATGCCAGCCTGCACCGTACCGACGGCTCCATAAATGAGGGGCTGGTCGGTCATTCGTGCGGTTGCCACAGCTACATCTTTCACCACCGGAGGTGACTCCGAGGTGGTTCCCGGTTCTGTTTTCTCACCGCATCCGAGTGAGAAAAGAAGTATGAAAAGGGCAAAGAGAGATAGGAATCGATGCTTCATGACATGCTCCATTATGGTCGAGTTAGTCGTGTGCATGGGCTGAAAGGTCAAAGCTGAAGGCTCAAAGTAAAGACAGGGCAATCGTTGTCTACATTCTCTTTTTTCCTTTCAGCTTTCAGCCTTCAGCTTTGACCTTTACCGAAAATCCTCATCTATTATCCCGGCGGCCAAATTCAACCGGGCTATGCCCACTTCGAAATCATGCAGTGACCGGAAGTAATTGGTACGGGCCTGTTGCAGTGCCACCTCGGCATCAAGCAGATTAACAATGGTAAAAAGGCCGCTCTCATAACGGTTACGCACGATACGTAATCCTTCCTCTGCTTGGGCCACTGCTGCCCGGGCAACCCCAATGCGCTGATAGGCGCTCTGTGCCATGAAGAAGGCCTGCCTGGTCTCCACCCTGACACCGAGTTCCAGTAGCCGGGCCATAGCCTGTGTCTGGCGCAACTTTGCTGCGGCCTCATTTACTTTTGACTGCAGGCCAAACCCGCTGAACAGATTGAAGCGCATCACTGCGCCAAGGGTGTAATTATTGACCGTTTCACTGAAATCTTCTGAATTGATCTCATAGCTTCCCGATAGATATACGCCCGGAAGGTGTGCTGCTTTGGCCTTCTTAACCTGTTCCTCTGCCATCAATTCTTGAAATTGTATCTCTTGTAAGTCCGGGCGATTCTCTAAGGATTTGCTGATCCAGACTTCCAAAGAACCTGGTGGCTCCGTCCCCCGCTCCAGTTCGGTTACCAGGTAAAAAGAGCGACGAATCTCAACCCCCATGGCCGCATTAAGTGCCGCGCGGGCAACCTCCACCTGGCTCTCGGCTTCCAATCGCTCCTGTTCAAGTTCGGCAATGCGCACCTCGGCCCGGAGCAGATCGCTTTTCACTACAAGCCCGCTCTGAAAACGTGAACTTACCATCTTGAAATGGGCCCTGGCCGTCTCCAGTGTCTGCTCCACCACACGCAGGTTTTCCTGGGCAAGAAGAACAGCCGTATAGGAGACTACAACACCTACAATGACCTGTTGACGAATGCGATCCTCAAACCGGGAGATGGCCTTTTGATTCAGCTTGGCTTGGCTCAACCCGATCCAGTTTTGCCCACGGTCGTAAAGAGGTAAGGTGACAGATAACGTGGTTGCAAAATTGTTTATCGCTTCCGGGTCATTAAGCGTTTGCGGGTCAAAATCCCGTGATGTTATGACTTCCTGGTTGAGCTTGGTACCGAAGGCCCACATAGGGTTGGTAATTCGGCTGAAAGACTCACTGATATCCACCCTGGGAAAGAAACCCGAACGGGCCTGGGAAACTCTCGCCATCGAGGCATCTACCTTGGACTTGACCGCTGCTATCTGTGGATTATTGGCGAGCCCCATCTTGATGGCTTCGCCCAACGTCAGGGGCGTGTCAGGTATCTCAGTCCGGGCAGCCAGCAGCGGGTGCCCGAGGCTCAACAACACACATAAACTGATGACACTCGAGAGCTTAATTCCTGGGACACATTTTGCCATAGAAAGACTCCGTTTACAGCTTCCGCCAGAAAAAGCAGTGTCCTGGCGGAAACCGTCATATTTTTCTCATTGGCATCAGAAGGCCAGATCCGTCGTCCACACCTCCCAGACCTTGCCCACAAGGTCGGGCCCGGGTTTGAGTGTTGGTCTGCCCGGTTGCCAGCCCGATGGGGTGGCTTCTGCACCCTTGGTCTTTCGGATCAGTTGAAAGGCCTGGATTTGTCGAATCAACTCGCTCACGTTCCGACCCACTGGCGGGGCCAGTATCTCAACAGCCTGAATGACCCCATCTGGATCAATAATAAAGCGGCCACGGACGTTCACGCCAGCGGCCTCGTCATAAACCCCGTAGACGGAACCGATCTTTCCCGCAGCATCTGAGATCATAGGAAAGGGAACTCCGCCTTTCACCATCTTGGAGAGCTCTTCCTCCTGCCATATCTTGTGCACAAAATGACTGTCCACGCTGGCCGCCAGCAACTCAACGCCCAGTTTTTTCAGCTCCTTATATTTGGTGGCAACTGCCGCCAACTCTGTGGGTCAGACAAACGTAAAATCCCCAGGGTAAAAGCACAAGACCACCCACTTTCCCAGATAGTCTGAGAGTTTCATCTGTATGAACTTGCCTTTGTGAAATGCCGGAGCTTGAAAATCCGGAGCCTTGGCCCCTATTTTGGCTACTGTCATCGCTACCCCCTTTGTCTTTCCCTCGTCTTTTTCATGAACTTCCTCCTTTACGGACTCACCAACCGCTGCACCCATTGGTTTCCCACAGCCAATGTCCATATCTTCCATCAAATCACCTCCCATGAATAGGCCATTAGTCGCTTGCCATTTGTCACCTGTCATCCGTCATTTTCAGACGGTTGAGTAGTCAAATAGTTGAGCAGTTGAATTGTTAAGTCGTTAGAATGTGATGGACTCGTAAAAAGTCGAAATCCGCCTCCGGCGGACTGTCATTCCGGCGAAAGCCGGAATCCAGTTTATTCAGCTAGTGACAAAGGCTCTGGACTCCGGCTTTCACCGGAGTGACGACTTTTTGCGAGTTGATCAGAATGTAATAACCTCGAATTTTCCTCCTTTCCTCAAACTCCTTTCTTCGACCATACTCTTTGTCAACGCTGAAAAAATCTTTGCTCCTCAAAATCATTCCGGTAAATCACATACGCCGAAATCTGTCCGGTCCAGCGTCTCAACCCCCTTTCTTGATCTTCTAATCGCTTTATCTACTTCAACAGCAATGATAACCGTTATAGCAATGATGCCTGTCTGCAGCCACTCACCACCTGTCAAAGGTACCGTTCTGAAGATCCATTGAAGGGTAGGGACGTGTATCAGAGCCACTTGCGCAAAGAGGGCAGCCAGCAAAGAGTAAAGCAAAAATGGGTTGCTGAATACGTTCATCCGGAAAACAGACTGCAGTCCGGACCGGGAGTTCCATGCCTGGAAAAACTGAAAGAAAACCATGGTTGTTACAGCCATGGTTCTTGCCTCTTCAAGAGGTGCCCCTCCCTTCAATGCTGTAATGTAGTTGTACACAACGCCCGCGGATATCACAAAGGCGACAAGGAGACTCCGCTCGATCATGGCCCTTGATATGATCCCTTCTCTGGGGTGCCTGGGCGGTTTCTTGATGATATCTTTTTCACCCGGCTCAAAAGCAAGGGCCACGTCCTGGAGACCGTTGGTCACTAGGTTGATCCAGAGAAGCTGGGCAGGCACGTAAGGGATGGGTACGCCAAGAAACATCGTGGCAAGTATGGAGAGGATAGCGGCAAAACCCGTGGGGATGAGAAATAAAATGACCTTTCTGATATTTTCAAAAACGACCCTCCCTTCTTCGACTGCGTTAAAGATGCTTGCAAAGTTATCGTCCATGACCAGCATGTCTGCAGCCTCTTTTGCCACATCCGTTCCTGACCGTCCCATTGCCACACCGATGTGAGCGGCCTTCAAGGCTGGTGCATCGTTTACACCATCGCCCGTGGCAGCGACCACCTCGCAGTGCCTCATCAGTTGCTGCACCACTCTTAATTTATGCTGCGGCGAAACCCGCGCGAAGACGGAAACGTTCTGGACGCTCTCGAAGAGATGTTCGTCGCTCATTCCCTCCAGCTCTTTTCCTGTTAAAACCTCAAATCCCTCCATGGTTATGCCCAGCCTCCTACCAATGGCAGAGGCCGTATCGGAATTATCGCCTGTGATCATCACCACCCTGATGCCTGCGTCTTGACACCCTTTCACCGCATCAACGGCTTCCGCCTTTGGCGGATCTATCATCCCCTGAAGACCTGCAAGCGTAAGGTATCCCTCCACATGATCGTGAGTCAATTCAATAAGATCATCTGGCGCCTCCTTGTAGGCCATGGCAAGAACCCTCATTGCCTCAGTACCAAAATGGCTTGTTCGGTCTAATACCCGCTTGGTTATGGACCCTGGGCCCACAGCACACTTTGTGCAGAGACTCATAACCTGCTCCGGAGCGCCCTTTACATAAATGAATTTCTTATCACCGTCCTTGTGGAGGGTGGCCATGTAGCCCCGTTCGGATTCAAACGGAATCATGGCCAGACGTGGATAATGCTTCAGTTCGTCTTCTGGGTTCAAACCACCCTTGATGGCAGATACGATTAAGGCCCCCTCGGTCGGATCGCCATCCACCTTGTACTGTCCCTCTTCTTCGTAAATATCAGATTCATTGCAAAGCAGGCCTATCGTGAGAAGCATACGGAGGTTGCTTGATGCTGTAGTATCAACAATGTGCCCTTCGTGGAGAAACTCTCCTTTCGGTTCATAGCCGTTTCCTGTTACCTCATATATGCGTTCACCATCACACATCAACTTCACAGTCATCTCATTCTTTGTAAGGGTTCCTGTCTTGTCCGAGCATATGACTGTGGTGCTACCGAGTGTCTCGACCGCAGGGACCTTTCTGATGATGGCGTTTCTCCTTGCCATCCTGTTTATCCCTACAGCCATGGTGATAGTCACAACAATGGGAAGTCCCTCTGGGATGGCAGCAACAGATGCTGCCACAGCTGTCATGAACATCTCCGATGTCTTTTCGCCCAGGATAAACCCTACTGTGAATATCGCTACGGCGCTACCCGAGACTATGAGACCTATAAGTTTTGCGAATCTTGCTATTTTCTCCTGAATGGGTGTCTTGGTAACCGACAGTTCCTTTACTTCGCGGGCAATCTGCCCGAGGACAGTTCTTTCTCCGCTCTCCACAACAAGGCCTTTGGCCCTGCCGCTCACTACAACAGTACCCATAAAGGCTATGTTCCTTTGGTCCCCTGGGGTCAAGTTTTTTTCATCGAGTGCATCGACCATCTTTTCGGCCGGGATGGATTCGCCTGTGAGCATGGCCTCGTCAATCCTCAACTCTTTTGAACTAAATAGCCTGAGGTCCGCCGGCACCTTGAGCCCGGACGTAAGCAACACAATGTCCCCCGGTACCAGTTCCTCGCTGTGAATTTCCTTTTCCATGCCATTCCTGAGAACCCGTGCCTTGAGAACCACCATCTTTTGCAGGGCCTTGACGCTTTCTTCTGCTTTATATTCCTGGAGATAACCGATGAGTGCATTCAGCAATACAACGGACACAATCACACCCGTATCAACATACTCACGAAAAATGGCTGTCACGATTGCAGCAATGAGCAGGATATAGATCAGCGGGCTTGCGAATTGGCCTATAAGAATTCGTAGTCTATTTACCTTCTCTTCTTCGGCAAGTTTGTTCGGGCCGTACTGCGCAAAACGCTCTCTGGCTTCTTTCTCCGTGAGCCCTGCGTCTGAGACGCTCAGTTCTCGAAATGTTTTCTTGATGTCAAGTTGATACCAGTTCATTATCTGGCCAAAATCAAAGCCCTTTTTTCTCAAACCATCGAAAAAGGGCTAGTCCTCCCATAATAAAGATAGGGATAATGACCCAGTGGTTCAGACTGAGTATCTCGGGCACAGTGATCTTGCCAAAATCTGCCCATGTTAAGACCGTTTTCTTCAGGCTCGGATACACCTCTGCAAAGAGCGCTGCTCCGGCCAGCATTCCCAGGATACCCCATAGTCCATCCCATCGACCTTCACCTAGAGCACCAACCGCGGTCCCGGGACAATAGCCCAACAATCCCCAGCCACCCCCAAAGATGAGTCCACCAACAATATTGCCTCCTAAGATGGTAGGCTTGACAGAAAGTTTGGCTAACCCAAGATCGAAAAGTATGTAAACCCCTACCATGCTAACCAGGATGCTCGAGAGCATGAACTTGACGATAGTCATATCCATAAGACGCATTGCACCAAGCTGCTTGTCGTACCGGATGACGCCGGCTTTTTGCAGTAAAAAGCCAAAGAGAATGCCAGCTATCAGCCCGTAAGTCAGTATTCTCATGTGCGATCACCTCTCCCATAAAGGGCACGAGCAACGATGATGCCACCTACAAAAAAGCAAATCAAGCCAACGTATCCACTCACTGCTAGCTGAAGCGAGCCGCCCAGCCCATGGCCGCTCGGTCAGCCACCGGCCAGACGCGCTCCAAATATGGCTACAAGTCCACCTGTAAAGGCGCAAAGGCCTCGCTTGATCCGGCTCGGACCAAAACGCGCCTCCCACATATCGGGCAGGGCCTTCCATTGGAAACTACCACTGGTTGTCGACGCAATCAAAGATCCGACAAAAATTCCTGCTACAAACATCCACTGCCAGTCGATCTTTGGCACCTTTTTGACAAAATAATCCATCCTGGCTACCCGCTCGGCATTGAAGCGCTTTTCGATCATGCCTGCCGAGCGTACAAAACTGGTTGACGCGCCAATGACCTTGCCTGCAAACCACACAGACAGGATGAACACCATGCCACTCAGCGCCCCAGCTAGGTACGGGCTCCAGCCTTTGCCTTCCATCATACGTATCATTTGAGCCGTCCCCTTACGCTAACTTGAGACCATCCCGCCGCACCTAGACAACCATGGACCGCCAGCCTGGTTCTTCCATTATGGGCTGGAAAAACATGATGTAAGGACCTCTCATGAGGTGCGCCATCACCCCATCATCGTGAATTTTTCTGATCCTGTGGTTGACCAACACCTTGGCAAAACCTAACTGTGCCATCTCGACCGCATCCCATTCGCTGTGAATCAAATACTCCGGAGGGCTGGGCATGGCTTCAGGCGTTTTGAATAAGGGCTTGGGATCTTTCGGTGGATTTGCACCCAAAGTCTGTAAGGATTGTGCCATCGATTTCGGATCCATCATGAAGCTCCCCAGAGCGCAAACGCCCATCTGTTTAAGGATCATATATCCCAAAAAACCGGTCGAATCCGACACGGCCTCCATGGTGGCAATAGCGCCCTCCTCAAAAGCCTTTTCTCTGCCAGGTCTGACGGTATGCTCCGCCATGGCCACACAACGACGGGGTGTAGCAAAACGGATGAATTCCTTTTGCTGCTGCATGTCTGTGGCAAGATCGGTGATCTGGCCCATAGACCTTATGGGTGCCATCTTGGCTTTGACGATCCTGTAAACCGGCTCCCATGGACCCTCAATGACCATGGACAAACAGCGCCCGCACAGTTCAAAGACTCGGTCAAACTGCTTTTGATGAAAGTCGTCGTGGTCCTGCCACCTCTTCCACATGGTATACTGATAGTTGCGAATAGGGTTGAGTTCCTTTTCCATGTGGACTTTTCCTCCACCGAATCGACCAGCAAGAGGGAGAATTCCGGTCTGGATGTTGGCCTGGAAACCAACAAAACCCGGGTGGGTGGCCGTTGTGATACACACTTTTGGCCCAACCTTTTTCATCAACCGGAAACTTTCTTCGTTGTTGGACACTTTTGACATGTTCAGTGCTGCATAGATAGGGCTATCAGGCTCTTCAGTTGTCTGACGTGCATGGGCGAAAGGCAATCCTGCCGCAAAGCTGGCGCCACCGGCGGCCAACGCAGCTATCTTCATGAAATTCCTGCGATCCATTCTTGTTTCATTCTCTGACATAGCTTACCTCCCTTGAACGTGTTTATGGTTTATCAAAATAGCAATTCTCATTAGCCAAGTGCTCCTACGTCATGCCTTCTTTTTGGGGTTTTCCCCAGAGGCCCTACGTTTTTCAAAATCTTCCAGTACCCTTCGCTCCCACGCATCTGGGGTGTTGGCCGGATTGTGTACCTTGAGCGCTCTATGCCCGACGAGCCAGCCTGTCCCCTCTGAAACGCGGGCACCTATTTCCGGCGCAATCCTTTTGCAGACGTCAATAGCCTGAATAGGGCCACCGCTTTGCATAACCTTTTTCAACTCGCTCTTGAGTTCACCCCCAAACTCTTTGACAACCGAACGGCTTGCAATGATGCGTTCCTGTTGATCGACTGCCAGAGCCACAGAAGATAACAGGCCTGTTACCAAAATAAGAAATATTACTTTGTTCATGTTCGCCATCCAAAACTTTCGTTTTCACTTTCGCCAACTCACCATTTTTTCACCTTAAATTCCAGCCAATCTACCATCTCCTGAATGTTTTTTGACATATACCACCGTCCATCGGCGAAAACACCATAGTCGGCTCCGGCCATGGCAGAGGCAAAACGGGTTGAATTGGCAAAGAAGAGCCACTGTTCTACCCATTTTTTCTCAATAGCCTCATTAAAGATGCTGTCCTTCTGCGCAAGGCCTTTGGCGGCCCCCTTTTCCCACGCCGAAAGGAGAACCTTGGTGGCGGTCAGCGTCATCTCGTTCGTAATCTTGATTGTGTTCTCAAGGCGGGCAAACTGTCCGTCCACCCACCCTTGGCTGTGGCAAGCAGCACAAACGCCCTGCATGGTCTTTTTTCTCTTGGCCTGCTCCTTTGCGTTGATCAAAAAGGGAGTCACAGGCTCTCCGGTCAACTCCGTTGGCAAAGGCAATCCAGCCTTGTTTTTGATAATCGTAGTATCCGGCGAGTCGGGATGGGCATGGGCGTAAATCAACCCGAATATCCGCCAAGAGAGCCGATCATTCATCTGGTGGGTCCGCTCTGCCAGTACTTCGCCTTCTTCAGAAACTACGAGGCTCGCATGGCAGGTGGCACAGGTGGGGGCCGTGAAGTCTTTTCCCACGGTCCAGGGAACCGGCTTGTAATTCCAAGCCTTCCCGAGGCCGGAATAGATGTTTCCATGTTTGCTAACCGAATACACCTTATATGCCGGCACATCAGGACCCTTATGACATTCAGAGCAGGTATAAGGCTTTCTGGCCATTTCAATTGAAAATTGATGTCGTGTATGACAAGAAGCACAAGACCCCATACTCCCGTCAGGATTGATCCGCCCAACGCCCTGATTGGGCAAGCCGGAAAGAACAGGAAACGACATTTCACCGTGGGCCGTGTCTCTTGCCATTGTACCTTTAACCTCAACAACCGTACCGTGGCAGTAAAAACAAGAATCGGCATCAGTCTCAGCATCCGGAGCCTTTTGGGTCGTCTTCATGTCCCTAAAGGACTGGATGCCGTTCACCGAGTCTACCAGGGCACGGTACACCGGATTGTTCTGAAGGTTTCCATAGGCACGAGACATGATGTTTTTGTGATATTGTCCCGCTTCCACGGGATGACAGGTAGCACAATCCTCAGGGGTCACCACCACATGGACCTGGTAGCCGTTGTGTTCAAAGGTGTCCTGATGCCTTTCGGGGTTCAAGGTGTGACACTCTGCACACCCGACGACAACACGCGCCAGTTTGTTGGGCACATCATCGAACGAAACCCGCCGCTTCTTTAAAATCATACTCCTTGCTGCCCTGGGGGTGACCCTGGCCATGCGGCCCTTCTGCCAGTTCGCCACAATTCCCGGATGCTCCGAGGTGTGGCATTCAATACAAGTCCCGGTCTCTTCGCTGATTCGGCCATTGGCCCCAAGGGCCGTCTGGGCGAAAAGAAATACCATCAGCATAGCAAACATGCACTTCTTCATCGTAGCACCTCCTCTTTCTTACTGAACTCACATCCTGTTAGCCAGTGCCCATCCAGAGAAGACCCTTTTCCGCAAACTTGAGGTCAATCTGTCCCACCAGAGGCTGGCTTGTGCGATGTACGACCACTTAACCAGGCAACTCCACTGCGGCTACAAAATTTTCTTTTGTTTCCGAAATATCTACGGACGGCACCCATTCCCGTGCAAAAACTCTCGGAAAACGGGTTTCGCCGAAAAACCTATTCCAAAGTTCGTCCATCTCCCTGCGAACGGTACCCAGCTCCCTAAAGGGCCTCCAGGGTACTACTTCCATAGACTACCTCCTTTCCTTTTGCCGTGCCTCCTTTTTCCCCTGAAGCTCTGCCGCGGTCCAGTTACACGGAATCCCAATACTCCCTGACATTCTCAATACATTTCCTTTTTTCCTCTTCAGAAACAGCAGATGGGTCCTTTAGGTCACCAACCTTGCATATGAACTCGTTTCCGGCTTTGTCTCTGACCAGGACAAACTGTGTTGCCGTTGATTCAGTTATTTCTGGTTTCTTTTCCATTTTCCCCCCTTTTGTCTTTAAGCGTTTTTTATGAAGTGAGAAGCCAGCTAACCAAGCAATTTTGGAATGCTGCTAATTCCCTTTGAGACACCACCATTGGTTACGTACGCCTACACGAACCAAAGATAGAGCATCGCCACGACCTGCATGGCCGGATGCAGTTTGACATGTGGCGCCTGTTTGACTTCATCCATTAGAATCGGGTCGGCCTGGAAGTCTTCCATGATGTTGATGATGTGAATTTCTCGCGCATAATGGAGCATGTCCCGTGCGGCCGTGAAAGCGGAGTTGCCACCTCCTGCCACCGCGACGCGCTTGTCACGGTAAAGTGGAGCGTCACAGGTGGCGCAAAACGCAATGCCGTGGCCGATAAGCCGGTGCTCTCCCGGCACGCCAAGGCGGCGGCCTTACCCGCACAGTAGATGACGCAGCGCCCACGGTAGCTCTTACCATCGGCTGTGGTAACGCGAAAGCCGTGGTTGGTGTGTACCATATCAGCGCGAATCTTCTCGTTAGCCATCGCCATCTGATGGCCAACGTGGACCATCTGGGGAGGAGTTCTTCCTTCATATGAAGAATTGCCCTAAGAGTTTCCGTAAAGGCTTCTTGCTCAAGCAAATTGGGATTTTCCCACAAGGTGAGTAGGAAGTAACCATTTTGCTCGAGCAGACTTTTCAAATCTTGCAGTCTGAGCTTTTGCGGATCTACCTCATATTGGTACTTGTCAAGAAGGGCTTTTACATCTAGAAAATCTTCTTCAGACCAATCACTTTTGACAATGAGTTTTTTTCTAATGACATCCACTTGGGGGTCGTATCCGGTAAAATAAGATAGGATTTTGGTGCCTAATTCGCTGAAAAACATGCCGACTACCATGTTCAATTTCTGCTCTCTGATCTTTTTCTCTCTCCTATTCAGCAACATCTCTGTAGCGTTGGCAACTACCCCTAGGAAGGTGCCTACACCGGTAATAATCAACACAACGGCTAGGATTTTACCAAGCTGGGTTGCCGGATGGATGTCTCCGTACCCGACCGTGGTGATGGTGACAATGCTAAAATAAAAGGCGTCTGCTGGTGATAAGCTTTCAATGAACATGAAGCCGAAGGTGCCGACAATAATAATAATGAACAACAGTAGAATAAAAACTCGTAACCTAAATGCCAGTGTATCCATAGCTCTATTTAGTATTCACGTTTTGCAATCTTCTCGATAACCTTCTGTAATTTTACCGCAACCTCCTCGGCAATCTTTTTTAACTTCTTGCTTTTGATTATCTCGAGAGCGAAAACCGGATTGATGGCTGAAACATAGGATTTTTTATCAAGGAACAGGTCTTAGGCCGACCAGATGGCTAGCTTTGGAAGCCCCCGAGAATATGTCTACAATTTCTAAAGTCTTTCCACTGCCAACCATTCTGGTCGCACTTCACAGGCCACTCCGGGAAAAGCTGTAACCACCTGGGTACGAGCTTTTCTCTATTTCGAATCGCCGTAGGTTCCTTGGTCTGTTGCGTTGGCCCGTTCCCCTTGAGACATATCTGCCAAACGTTCAACCTCCTTCTTATCCAGTCCCAACCCTTCGGCCACCCGCCGGCCGTACTCAGGGTCTGCCTTATAGAAGACGACTGTCTGGCGCATCTGGATGCGTTTTTTCGCATTGCCCAAGTGGTTTGCAATATTCCCGGTCAAGTGATCCCTATCCTCGTCCGTCATCACCCTTCGGTAAAGTTCCCCGGGCTGAAAGAAATCGTCGTTAGGGTGGGTGTATGGCTTACGTAAAACCTTTTAATGGCAAACTTCTTTTTACAAACAACATAGCGCGCAGGTTGCGCCTGACGGCTTGAAAACATTACACTTCGTGTCCATCATTCCAACATTCCATCATGAGCGCAAGCTTCACTTCGTGTCCATCATTCCAGTGCGAGGCAAGAGCTCAGACCTCACAAAACTCCTATAAGTTCGATAGGTTGTAAAAATTCCGAGACGTTTAATTATAGCAGGCGCTTACCCGCCTCGTTCCAGTCGATGTTGTTGAAAAAGGCATCGATATAATCGGCTCGTTTGAGGCCATAGTCTAACATAAAGGCATGTTCAAAGACGTCGAGCACCAAAATAGGTCTGCAACCTGCAGGGTGGCCCACATCGTGCTCATTAATCCACAGGTTGATCAGCCGGCGAGTCACAGAATCCTGATAGAGCACTGTCCAGCCAATGCCTCTCATTGCGCCGATCGCTTTGAAGTCCTTCTGCCAGCTTGCATAGTTAGCGAAATTTTCGTTAATCTCGTGTGCAAGCTTTCCTCCTGTGTCAAGGCTGCCGTGTCCTCCTAGATTGTCAAAATAGTATTCATGGAGGCGCATACCATTGAACTCCCAGCCCAGGCGTCTTTTCAGCTCAGCATACCCCGGGGTCCCTGTTTTGTCCGCTTTCAGCATCTCATCAAGCAACCCCATGACTTTGTTGGTATTCGCCACATAGCCTTGATAGAGGGTAAAATGATTCTTGAGCAAGGCTTCACTGAACCCTTTAATGCCGATCAGGCTGCTGTAGTCTTTTGCTTCATAAGCCATTTTGCTACCTCCTTTCGAAAACTCCCTGCATTACAGTTTTCCTGTCATTGCGAGGGAGGTACGACCGAAGCAATCTCCTGAAAATAACGGGATTGCTTCGTCGTTCGTTCCTCGCTCCTCGCAATGACAGCTCGGAACCAGAGGTTTTCGTTCAGATACTACTTACCTACTCAACCAATGCCCTCTCAAAATGTAATAACCTCAAAACCTTCTTCCAGGTACCGGGCCATGCTGGGATGTCCGGACATTTCGTCTAAGAGCCTCAACCCCTGGGCCTTTGCGCCTTCCAGGGTGCCCATCTTGTTGGAGCATGCCTTGCAAGCCCCATCAATCAGGTCTAAACCCTTGGCCTTCTCATACAGGCGGTACATTGGGTGATTATCCTTGCCCAGTTCAGGGATCAGCTTGGTGGCAGAACCCTCAACGATAATCTTGACGTCATACCCTTTATCGTTCATGTCGACGGCATTCAACAGAACATGGATAAAGCACATGGCATCGCCATTAAAGGCAAACAGGGCAACCTTTTTCATCGAAACACCTCCTTGTTCTAGGACACTTCCCAGCAGGCTATGCAGTCAGCCGGGCAGTTCTTAATGGCCTCCCCCACCTCTTCCTCCGGATATTTCTCCAAGTCAACGACCTCTATATACCCCGCATCATTGCGTCTAAATACGCTGGGGCACAGCTCCAAACAGGCCTCACAGTAAACGCATTCACCCAGATCAATGACTGGAACCTTCACTACCTGTCTCACTCCTTAATTGGGAAGGGCCTGGGCTATCTTCTTGCCAAGCTGATGGCACGCGTCGATGCCTTGATCATTCGGGACGTATTTTATCTGCACCCCCGGATCGATTAGTTCGAACTTCATCGCGTCCAGTTTCTTGTTAATCAGTTTGACTGCCTCGCCGCTCCAGCCGTAGGAACCAAAGGCGGCCCCAATCTTGTTTTTCGGCTTCAGGCCCTTCATGTAGGTAAGAAAATCACTGACAGTAGGAAAAAGGCCGTTGTTTAGGGTCGGGGAACCGACGATGACTGCCCCCGCATCAAGGACCTCTGTCATAATGTCGCTCCGGTCACAGTGTCTCAAGTGCATGGGTCTGGCATCCACACCTTCCTGGCCAAGCGCATCCACAATCGCTTCTGCCATGGTTTCAGTGCTGTGCCACATGCTATCATAGACGACCACTGCCTTTCTTCTAGGTGTCTGAGTGCTCCATTCCACGTAGGCATTAATGATCCTTGAAGGGTCATGCCGCCAAATGATACCGTGGTCAGGGCAAATCATGTCCAGGGATAGACCCATCTCCTGAACCTTGCCCACTAATTTGAGAATTAGAGGGGAATAAAGGAGTAAGATATTGGCAAAGTATTTCTTGGCATGGGGCATGATGGCATCACCAACCTGGTCGTCAAACCTTTCAAGTCCTGCGTAGTGCTGTCCGAATGCATCACTGGAAAAGAGAATCTTGTCTTCTTTAACATACGTAAACATGCTGTCCGGCCAGTGGAGCATTCGGGTCTCCATAAAGGTGAGGGTCCTTTTTCCCAGGGTCAATTCTCCTCCGTTTTCCACAGGCTGGTAATTCCATTTCTGCCGGAAATGACGGGAGAGATTCTTCAAACCCATCTTTGAACAATACAGCGGTTTGTCCTCCCCTAGCCTGTGCATCACCCTTGGCAAGCCCCCTGAATGGTCCATTTCCGTGTGGTTGCTGATGACACACTCGATCTTTTTTGGCTCGACAATTTGACTGATGCCATCGATCAATTCATCGGCAAACTCTTTTTTCACAGCGTCAATCAGGGCAATCTTTTCGTCCACGATCAAAAAGGCATTGTATGTAGTTCCATAGGGCGTGGAATAACCATGCATGTTCCGGATATTCCAGTCAATAACGCCTAACCAGTAAATGTCTTCTGCGATTTCTATTGGTTTCATTTCTTCTCCCTACCTCTGAGTCACGAGATAATCAGAGGCTGCCAGGGCAGCCTTGGCCCCTTCGCCGGCAGCCACAATGACTTGTTTAAATGGTACATCCGTCACATCCCCGCAGGCAAAAACCCCAGCGACTCCTGTACGGCACCTGGAATCTATCGCAATCTCTCCAATACGATTCGTCTTCAAGGTATCCAGGACCAACTCGGAATTGGGCTGCAGCCCAATTTCTATGATGATTCCCTGCACATCGCGTTTTTTAACCTCACGGGTTTTCAATGACGCTATCTCAATGGCCTCAACGGCCGATTTACCCACAATCCGGAGAAACTCGTATTCGGTGAAAATCTCTACCTTCGGCGAAGCTATAACCTTGTCCTGGAGTAGCTGGTCACCAGTTAACGGCGTAAAAGAGACCATGTACACCTTCCGGGCCACCTTCACCAGATCGATAACAGCTTCAAGAGCCGAATTTCCACCGCCCGCCACTGCCACATCAAGGTCTGCAAATAATGGCGCATCGCAGGTAGAGCAATAAGTCACCCCCATACCGATCAATTCTTTTTCCCCCGGTACATTGAGCGGCCTGGGACTCTTTCCGGTGGCAATGATCACCGTCTTGGTAAAATATGTCTTCCCAGCACTTGTGATGACGTTCTTTATTTTTCCAAACAGCTCTATGGCTTTCACCTCAGCCCCTACGAGCTCTTCTACACCGTACTTTTGAACATGTTCATCAAACTTGGCGATAAGGTCGACCGTCTCTATGTGGCTAAAACCAAGGTAGTTATCCACATCGTAGGTCCAGGCTACCTGGCCCCCAATGTCTTTGCTCACAAGGAGGGTTTTGAGGATCTTTCTGGCCGCATAAATCGCAGCGCTCAGTCCGGCCGGTCCCCCACCGATAATGATCACATCATAGAGGCAAGAAAGCGGCCCTTCCAGAGTCTCCCCCAGTCTCTGATCCAACTCACCAGTGGCTTCGAGATGAACCAGATCACTGTATCCACCTACTGGTTCATCCCCGATCAGGATCTGCGGGACCGAACTGCTGCCCGTTTTTTCTCTCATCTTCTCCCAGGCTTTTGATCCTGGCCGGGCCTCAATTTCTTCATAACTGATTCCTCTTTCTGCCAGGAACGATTTTGCCTTGGCACAAAACGGGCATCCATCTGTAAAATAAATGGTTACGCTTGCCATAGTCTCCTCGACACTATTAGATCTCTGAGCTCTGGCTAAGGCAACTCACGGCCTGTTCAAGACGCGTCTGGTCAAAGCCCACCATCACTTCATTGCACACCGCTATCACGGGCACCCTGAGGGCGCCGCCGGATATTTTTCGCATTTCTGCCAGCGCTTCCTTGTCCTTAGTCACGTCATAGGCCGTGAACGCAATTCCCTTTTGCGAAAGGAACTCCTTTGCTCTCTTGCAATAGGGTCACGTCGGGGTCGTATAGATCTTTACCTCTTCTGGCATGACAATTTCCTCCGTAAGCCGGACAAGCCGGAACCGAAAAAGAGACAATTCATCACGAGGGCACCCCCCTTTCCAAGGCGAACGCCGCAACCAACAAAAAAAATATGATTTCGTGTTTTGCGGCATGCGCCTTAGGAAGAGGCGTGATTGTTTTCAGCTTTTTCTGGTTTTTGCTTGTTGACTAGCCTTCCTTTTCAAACTGGTCCTTTTCTGCCCCGCACACAGGACAGGTCCAATCATCCGGCAAGCCTTCAAACTTCGTTCCCGGCTCGATCCCATTGTCCGGGTCTCCCTCTACCGGATCATACACATACCCACAGACTGAACACACATACCGATCCATAATCTCTAACCTCCTTTCTACCCAAGCTGGAATTTACGCAGTCGCAATGAATTGCTCACAACAGAAACCGAGCTCATGGCCATGGCGGCCGCTGCAAAGACAGGATTCAAGAGGATCCCAAAGAACGGATACAATGCCCCGGCTGCAATGGGAATCCCCAGGGTGTTGTAAAAGAATGCCCAGAAAAGGTTCTGTTTGATTACTCTCATGGTCTGAAACGAAAGCTTGATGGCTGAAGGAACCGATCGCAAATCATCTCTCATCAGGGTGATATCGCTGGCTTCCATGGCTACATCTGTCCCGGCGCCGATGGCGATCCCGATGTCGGCCGTTGTGAGAGCCGGCCCATCGTTAATACCGTCTCCCACCATAGCGACGACCTGACCCTTGCCCTGCAGGCGTCTTATCTCATCGGCCTTATCACCTGGAAGCACCTCGGCGAGTATCTGATCGATGCCGACTACATCAGCAACGGCTCGGGCTGTTTTTTCATTATCTCCGGTGATCATGGCGACATTCAAACCCATCTCCTTTAGCCTGGAAACGGTTGCCCGTGCAGACGCCTTGGGTATGTCTGAAAGGGCAATAAGGCCAAGAACACGGCCTGCCTCGGCCACAAAAACACACGTCTTGCCATCACTGGCAACCCTTTTTGCCTTCTCGTTGAAACCGTTCATTGCTACGGCCTCTTTTTCCATGAGCCGCAGGTTGCCCAGAAGGCATTTTTTGCCATTTACGACTGCCCTGGCCCCAAGGCCTGATAGGGCCTGAAAATCCTCCGCTCGTTCAGGCTCCAATCCTTCCTGGCGGCCTTTTTCAATGATGGCCTGGGCCAGGGGGTGTTCAGAAACGGCCTCAATAGAAACAGCCACTTTCAAGATATCGTGTTGTTCTGTGTCTCCTTCGGTCAATATGTCCGTAACCTCCGGTTCTCCCCTAGTCAGGGTGCCGGTCTTGTCAAAAACAATGGTGGTTAGTTTATAGGCCCTCTCCAGGCTTTCTCCGCCTTTGATCAAAATGCCATTTTCAGCCCCCAATCCCGTTCCGACCATCACTGCGGTAGGTGTTGCCAGGCCCATGGCACATGGGCAGGCAATGATCAGGACCGAGACAAAATTAAGCAAGGCGCGGCTGAAGATCGGCTCGGGTACGAAAAAGTACCAGACCAGGAAAGTCAGCATTGCTACACCGAAAACTACAGGCACAAAGATGGATGCCACTTTGTCTGCCACCCGCTGAATGGGGGCCTTGGACCCCTGAGCCTCTTCGACCAGCCGGATGATTTGGGCAAGGGCTGTCTCGGCTCCTACTTTGGTTGCCCTGAAGGTGAAGCTCCCGCTCTTGTTCAGGGTAGCTGCAAACACATCGCCTCCCGCCTCTTTGGCCACGGGAATGCTTTCTCCGGTGAGCATGGATTCGTCGATTGAAGATGATCCTGAAACAATCACCCCATCTGTGGGGATCTTTTCACCGGGCCGTACCAAGATCAGGTCTCCTTTTATCACGGCCTCAATAGGAATGTCGATTTCCTTGCCATCCCGGATAATTCGCGCGGTCTTTGGCTTAAGCCCCATCAGCCTTTTGATAGCCATGGAGGTTTTTCCTTTGGCCTTGGCCTCCAGCAGGCGCCCCAGAAGGATGAGGGTTATGATCATGGCTGCCCCGTCAAAGTACACGTGTGGAGCTATCCCAGCGCCAATAAAAAGCTGCGGCAAAAAGGTGACCAAAGCAGAATAGAGGTAAGCAGAAAAAGCCCCCACAGCTACCAGGGTGTTCATGTCTGTGGTCTTTTGCTTAGCGGCCTTAATAGCGCCGATATAAAACCGGCTCCCGACCCAGAATACGACGGGCGTCGTGAGCACAAAAAGGCAAAAAAGCATAATGTGTCTAGGAATCGACCGGAGCCACGGAAACCAGTCTTGCATGGAAGCCATGAAGATAACGATGCTTAGGACCACGCCAACACTGAATTTGACTTTCAGTTCTTTGAGTTCTCTTTTATGGGCAGCCTCAACCGGGTCCTCTGGACTTTCACCAAGCAGGCCCAAAAATTCGTAGCCGGCATCAGAGACCACCCGTCTTAGCGCTTCCACGCCGGTCCAGCCAGGTTCGTGAATGACAGTGGCCCTGGCAGTGGAAAGGTTGACGCTCGAATCCTTGACGCCGTCAATCGCTTTTAAGGCCAATTCCACACGCCGGACGCACGCCGCACAGGTCATCCCCCCGACGCTAATGGTTGTTTGGGGAATGTGAGGTGTGGCTGTGCTAGACAACTTCGTATCCTGCCTTCTTGATGTCTTTTCTCAAAAGGTCCATGTCAATGGGCTTTATCTCATCAAAAGCAGCCTCACCTTTTGCAAGGTCCACTTTGACGTTTTTGATCCCATCAATTTCATTCAAGGCCTTGGTAACAGCCATGACACAGTGATTGCACGACATCCCCTTTATCATGATCGTAGTCATGACAAGTTCCCCTTTCTGCATCAGTTCAAGCTGACTTAGAATGACCTGGTCATTCTCATATGCAGTTATTTATTGCTAGTCGTTGAGCCTTCTAAGCTCCAGAGAAAGCTTTTTTAAGTGCTCTTTCTCCTCATCAATCAACTGACCGATAAATTCACGTCCCTTCTTTTCTTCAGTAAAATCTTGCATGGTTACAAAAAATATTATGGAATCCTTCTCAAATTGAACGCCGAGCTTAAGTATATCTTCAGGATTTTTGGCCTGAGATAATTTCTTTTCCACATCCAAATCCGATCTGAAGACATGCATATCAGCCATCATTTTTAGGTATTGATTCATCTCATGTTCAGGATCCCAAACAGTATCCTCAGTGGCTATTTTGGGCAATTGGGCTTTTAGCTCGGCAAATCTCTTCAAGTGTTTCGCTTCATCTTTAGCAAGAGAGCGCAAAACAGCCTTTACATCAGAATTATCAACGATATCCATGGCTTTTTCATAAAAGCGCTTGCCGTTTTCCTCTATGTCAATAGCTATCTGGAAAACCTCATCTGCATTAAATCTATAAATCACGATAGCGACCCTCTCCTATTTTCTATTCTTCCTTTTCGAACTCATCTTTTGAGGCGCCACAGACCGGGCAGGTCCCAGTCATCTGGCACATCTTTACAGGCAGACTGAGATTGCCACGCCCGTTGGGCTCGCAATGAGGATGTAGAAAATTGTAGTGCATTTGCATTAATACGGGATTTTTTCCGCCGGCCTCCTCTCCGGCACATGTGCACGAGGGACCTTATCCTCATTCCAGGCCTTTGAAACATAAAGGTTGCAATAGCAGCTCCCATACTCTTCTACGTCAGGGGCTCTGTACTCGCAGGGGCACAAGATGTCTTTATCCAGTTCACGGTCACCAGAGGCCAGCCTGCAAGGGCAGGACATGTAGCCATAGCGATTTTTGTTGATAAGGAGAGCTTCAAGAAGTTCGAAGACCCTTTCTTTGTCCTTGTTAAAGTAGTAACCTTTTGGCTCTTGAACCTTCTTTAACGTCTCATATAGCCTTTCCACGTCGTTCATAATCCCAAAGCCTCCTTGATCTCGTCTTCTCTGTATCCGACAACGACTTTGTCGCCAATGATGATTGTAGGAAAGGTACACCGCGGATTCCATCTCTTTACGTCTTCCAGAATAGCCGCCCTTTCTTCCCCATCAAGCAAATCCACATCAACGAAATCGTACTTTACAGCGCAGTCATTCAGGAATTTTTTTGTGGCTTTACAATGACTGCAGGTACTAAGCGTATAGATATTAACAGGCTTTTGCATCCCTTACCTCCTTTGCCTGTCCGTATTCCGCCTTTAAAGCAGCGCAACAGTCCGTTAGATAACGGAATTTTACTTGTTCTTGGACAGTCTTCGATCTCTGCCCCTTGATATTCTTCTTGCACAATCTCCCGATGAGGCGAGAGGCCTTTCCCGTTGGAAGTCAAAAATCTGCGTCCTGCGAAGAAAGGCCTCATCTGTGTCCGCTCTTCGCCCTTTACTTGGAACCAGCTTCTTCTTCCTCCTCGTGTAATGTCCCCTTGTGCTTGGTCCCACAGAGAGGGCATAGAATATCGATCTCTTTTTCATCGCCTATGAACTTTTCGCGCATGACTTCCGGGCTAATATTGTCGATGGTCCCACAGCCGGCGCATGCCGGGCATCTGGCTCTTACTACAAATCTTTTCTTTGGCATTTTGATCCTCCTATATGACTTAGACCTTTTCCTTTCCTCGCGTTCTTTGCACAATGAAACGCATTATACGGATTCCTCCGGCCTTTCGGCCTGAAGGGCTTTACTTCGCCTGCAATCCGGTCTCGTCTCCCACCTCCTTTCCGAAAGAAAGCCTCCAAGCAGTTCTTGTTCGTGGAATCAAAAAACCCCCTGAACACTTGCTAGTACCTGCGCCTTGCATCGCACCTACTTTCCCAGCTTTTCCAGCTCGTTGACGAGCACTTCGAGCCGAGGCCGTTCGTTGATATTGTGCACGTCGATGTATCGAACAATACCGTTCTTATCGATGACAAAGAGCGCTCTTTCCGTAACACCACCGGAGCGCAATACCCCGTACCTGGCAGCCACAGCACCGTGGGGCCAGAAGTCAGAAAGTATGTCAAACCATAACTTACCCATCTGGTTGGTCCAGGCAAACAGGGTGGGGATGTTGTCTACTGTGATGCCGAGCAGGATGGCATTGTTCTTGTCAAAAATCTGTTTCACGATATTGTAACCCGGCCACTGATCCGAGCAGACAGGGGTCCATGCGGCGGGGACAAAGGATAAAACCACATTCTTTTTCCCCAAATACTGGCCAAGAGAAACCTTTCCGCCAGAAACGGCCGGAAGCGTGAAGTCAGGAGCACGATCTCCCACTTTGACCTTCAACACACTGTCCGTGGGCTTCATGATGCCCGGGTTATAGATATTGTTCTTGAATGCATCCGAAAGGCCAAAGGCGCTGGTACTCAAGCAGAATATTGCTGCAAGCCCAGATAGCAAAAGGAGAGTTTTCTTATTTCTCATGGGACACCCCCTAATCTAATTCTGACAATTTGAGCATCATTTGCAAAAACTCATCGGCATTGTTGAAACCCCCGAGTTTGGAATAAAAGACCTCATAGGTTCCGTCGTCCTTGATCTTCACACCGAAAAAGTACGGCGTTCTGACCTCTCCCAGGCTTTTGTGAATGGAAAAATCGCCGTCTGCAAAAAGCGGAAACGGAACTTTGTATGTCTCTTTGAATATACCCACTTCAAAGGCTGAATTGCCCGCGCCAATGCCTATCAACTTGAGTTTGCCTTTGGCGTTCAAGCTTTTCTCTATTGACTCATACAGCTCGTTTACACGGGGCGCTTCACCCTGACAATGGGGGCAATACATACTGAAGATCTCTATGATTACCGCCTCTGCCTTAATTTGTCCTATCCTAAACAGACCTTGACCTGAAAGGCCCAGATACTCTCTATGCCCTGGGTCTTTCGGTACTGACAGGCATATTTCCGGCAGAGCACTGCCCTTTTTCGGTGTCGACCCGGCCGCAACCGGCCCAGAATCAAACATTAAAACAAACATCAAAACGGCTGCCAACTGACAGATGAACGCTTTTTTCATGATTTTTACCTCGTCTCCTTGTTAACCAGGCCGTGGTAAACGGAATTTTTCTTCAGGTTTCCATATTCACACTTGGTCTATAACCTGGGATCAATGTGGCCAGGCCCCCCGCACTCCGGAGTATAGCAAGAGACGTTTAAGAAATCACACTTCTCGCCACAATTAGGACAAACACCGGGTGGTGTTGTGGCCGTAATCAGAAACCCGCACTTGCCACATTTCCAGTAATTCTGGTTGCATTGAGGACAGATATCCCCAACAAATTTGCCTGAAGCTGTGTAGCCACAGTGGGCACATACCCATTTTTCTTGTTCGTTTGCCATTTTTTCTACCTCCTTTTTTTGTGACCTTACGCCTAGTTCTCAGTAAGGTCGGTTTTTGTCATTGCAAGCGAAGCGAAGGAATCTCCTTCTCCAGGTAAATTGAAACCAGCATTTAAGACGAGCCCAGCTTTTCCCCGATTTTGCGTCCATAATCCTGGGCCATCTTTGTCCCGCCTTGCAACAAGGCGGATTTCAGTCTCAGTGGTCCGCTTACCAGGTCCATTCCAAAGATGTTTTTCATCGTGTCGTAGATACGACCCGACGCTTCGCCGCTCCAGCCATAGGCTCCAAAAGAACCGCCCGCTTTCCCTTGCAGGTTCGCCTTTTCAGCCAAAAACAGCATGGTTCTCATGCCGGCCATCATCTGGCCGTGGTAAGTGGCAGAGCCAAAGACGTACGCGTCATAGCCCTCGAGATCTGCCTCTTTCTTTACTTCGGTGACGTTGACAACGGTGGCCTCCGCACCCGCAGAACGGATTCCCTCCGCAATCAGTTCCGCGATATCCTTTGTTTTACTTGTCCTTGTCGCATAGACTATGAGTATTCCTTGCATCACTTGCCTCCGCCTGGTTCCTATGCTTTCCACAAACCGTGCAGGTTGCAGTACTCGCGGGCTGTGACTTGGACTGCATCGATATCAAAAACCGCCTCTGGGGTTTCTCCAGGCTTTAAGAACTGACGGTAGGCCTTTCCGTCAGCGATCACCTCGATCCACTCAATATAGTGCTTCTCCTCCATGGGGTGGGAAACGCTGCCGACTTTTACCTTGACGCCTTCTTCCGTCTTTTCCACCACAGGCACATGTTTTTCCTTTGCTGCATCCACGGTATTTTCGACAAAAAGCTTCATCGGCTGCTTGCAGCACACAAGCTCGCCCTTACCCGCATGGAGCACCTCCACAATGTTCCCACACACTTCACACTTGTACACTTGCAGTCTTTCCGTCATGTTGGCGCCTCCTTAGTTTTGTTGTGTTTTTGAGTTTGTCACATTCACATCAATGAACGTTAGAACTCTCGGCATATAGCTCCTTTTCCAACCAGGCCTTGACTTCGTCGTTTATAGTGTAAACCCCTTTGTTGTGACCAACCGTTTCCAGAAAGCGGTCCCTAAGCGCTTCCGGCATATCGATGGTAGCCAGTTCAACCGCATCTTCTGAATTGCGGCGTATGAAGTAAGTCCTCGGGGGTTCATCCCATGTGTTCACCACAAAATAGTAAGATACGTCGTTTTTCGATCTAATCACATATTTGCCGTGTGCCCAGTTGTTGCCCCATTCAAGGTACAGGGTAACCGCCTCCTCAGGAGTCATGTCCCAATCTATCACGCTGATGATTTCACTGTTGTTTCGAATCTCCTCTAATCCCATTGACTCCTCCTTTCTCACTCTTTCCACCAGCCCTTTCTTATGTGGGCCTCCTTTTCTGCTTCTGCCAGTTTCTTGATCTTGTAGGCTGAATCCCTCACAACACCGTAGAGCACGCCGCAACCATTGTCTTCGCGTACCGCGTCCCCTTCATCTGCAATGTCAAGCATGTCTTTCACCAGTTTGAACGTCTTCTTAATGCTCTCATCACACGCCCTGATCATGTTATCCCCTTCGAATGAACCTCTCTCTAAGAATCTTTGTGATCCTGAGTTATCAAGATTTGTGCCATATCAAATTTCGACAAGATGATAGGGCAAACCGACTGTTATATTAGATGGTTAACGGGCATTTACCGGGTTGACACGCAGTAGCTTCGTGCGCGAAACCTGAGACACCATTGAGACGCTCTGTGTCACCACCAGAAAAATAAAGTTAACCTCTTGATATTGCAATCTATTTTGCACACCGCGGCATAGGTTATGTTATGAAGTGCGTGAGCGGGGGAAATCATTAACATTGGATCTTTTGAAAGGACATGAGGAGGGAAATCGGTCAAGCGTTATTCATAAAAGGCAGTTATATGTATGTCGAAGCAGATGGGCCTGTGAGTCTCCTCTCAAAGTAAGGCCATGAGGAAGAAGCAAAAGTGTCTCATCGACAAATATGAGACGAATGTGTCTCGTGAGACATCCAGAAGACTGAACGAAGCAGCTATCACTGTCAGGTACAATCATGTCGCCGAAGGCAACCTGGTGATCCCGGCTCTACTGCTACCCTTTCGGGGTCATTATGCTTACTTTCCTCAATTGCGCATTCTTTAATCTTGTAAAGAAGGGTTCTGTAGCTAATTTTTAGCAAAGCTGCCGCTTTCCTGCGATTCCAGTCAGTGTAGCAAAGTACATCAGCAATGGCATCCCTCTCGGCCTTGCGCGAAGCTTTCTTGCTGACATCCTTTAAGCTGTATTGTGTCAGCAGCTTGGCCGCGATCTCAGTCACAGCCCCTGTAGTCATCATAGGTCCCCTCCCATTCCGCGGTTCCCCTGAAGGAGCATGATTTCTGGTCTTTTCATAAAAGATCTCCTCGTTTCCGAGCGCAGTGATGGTTTGGACAACATTTTCCAGTTCGCGAACGTTTCCAGGCCACCAATACTCATAAAACTGCTTTCGGACTTGGTCGGAAAGAGGCTTATACTCCGTGCCATAGCGGGCCGCATATTTCCTCAGGAAGTGGTGGCACAGCAAATTAATGTCGTCCCTGCGTTCCCTTAGGGGCGGGATATGAATGGAGACAACGCTCAGGCGATAATAAAGGTCCAATCTGAAGCGCCTCCGGGAAAGCATCTGACCAAGGTTGGCGTTAGTAGTTGCCAGGACGCGGGCATCTATTCTTGTATTGGTAGTGCTCCCCAGAGGTGAAAATTCGTTATCCTCAAGCACCTGTAGCAGCTTGGCTTGCATAGGCAAGTGAGTTTCCCCGATCTCATCCAAAAGGATGGTGCCTGAGTGAGCCAGTTGGAACTTTCCCGGCTTTTTCTTGAAGGCCCCAGTGAAGGCCCCTTTTTCAAATCCAAACAATTCACTTTCAAAAAGATCTGTCGGCAATGCAGCACTGTTGACCTTGATGAAGGGTTTTTGTGCACGGGGCGAACACTTGTGAATTGCACGGGCTACCAGTTCTTTGCCTGTCCCACTCTCGCCGGTGATGAGCACGGTCAAATCACATTGGCCCAAGCGCAAAATGTGGCGCTTTATTTGCGCCATAGCCGGGGCCTGCCCAACAATAGTACTGTCCAATTCCTCGTCATCCTGATCCGGCGATCCCTTGATAGGCTTTTCCATAGCCAGATTCAAACAATCAGGATGGAAATTACTACGAGGGAAAAACACACGAGCAGTGCTTGGCATGCTACGTCCTCCAAGGGTTCTTCGCCCTTGCGGATCAAGAAAATCAGAGATCCTTTGTATCGTGACCAGATACCTCAGCCAAAGCCCCTGTCCGCCCCAAAGAGGGTGATTGAGCGCAGAAACAGCAGGTGACGACTATGGTGTTTGATGCTTGTTACCGTTTCCCAAGGCCACTGTATCCTGGAAAAATATCGGTTCAGCGGCCGCCTCTGGCAGACTCTTAGTTATTAATAATACGTCTTGTAAAATAAACAATGTTAGTGGATAACTATTCTCCCCAAAAAGCAAAAAAAAAGGAGCGCCCAAATGTCGAGCTACTCCTTCTCCTGACACTTGCGGCAGATGCCGAAAAAGTCGAGACGATGGCTCACGATCCGATAGCCCGTTTTTTTTGATACCTCTTCGCACAGTCCAGTCACGTCGCCGACATCCGCATCAACGATGTTTCTGCACTGCAAGCATATGAGATGCGGGTGCGGATGTGGGTTTCTCCCATCATAGCGGCAACCCATACCACCAAAGCTGAGTTCCATAACCTGTCCCATCTCTTTGAGCAACGTTACAGTCTTGTATATAGTGGCCAGGCTGGTCATCGGAAAATCCCCTCTTACGCGCTCGTAAATCCCTTCCACACCGGGATGCTTCTGGCTAGCGGCCAGAATCCTCAGCACAGCAAGCCTCTGAGGGGTCAAACGATAGCCCTCTTCTCTCAATCTAGCAATCATTTCATCCAGACGTGTGTCAAGATCAGCCACAGGCTTGGAGCCTCCTTGCGGCGGACTTCTTTGGCCAGAAAAAGTGTGTATAGAGAAAAGTTTTAGTTCTTTCCAAATAATAGCTTTCCATAAGATTGTCAATCTGTTCGTAGTAATCTTGGTAAAAGGGGCTATAGGAGGCAAAATGTGTCTCGTGAGAAATCCGGAAGACGGAAAAAAGACAGAAGGTCATATGAGGAAGAATTTGGCTTGCCGCAGACGTATACCCTCTGATACAAAGAAGGTACGTAACAGATCGCACAAGGCTCGGATCAATGAAAATCCTTTCTCATCGACACGCGAGTTCATTCCTTCATGGGCACAAGATGTGTTGGTTAAGGGTTCGCGAAGAAATACATTGACATTTTCAGGAGTCGAGGCGCGAGGAGGGCGAATAGCAAGCCATTTAACCGACGAGCAACGCAGCCAAGTGGGATGGACCTGCCTGCCGGCAGGCAGGTCGGCGCATCAAAATGTGAAGTTATTTTTGAGCGAGCCCTAAGTTCACGGCCTTATGAAGCTATCCATTATCATACCTGCACTGAACGAAGCGCAGATATTGGGAAACACCCTCGAAAGCCTTAAGGGGCCACCTGCCGAGATCATTGTAGTGGACGGCGGCAGCAGGGACGGTACTGTTGAGGTGGCCCGTCAATACACCTCGCACGTTCTCGTTGCGCGCGCAGGTCGCGGCTTTCAGCAAGACACAGGGGCACGTCAATCACATGGCAGCGTGCTGGTTTTTCTCCATGCAGACACACAACTGCCCGGAAAGTATCCGCATCTCATTCATCAAGCATTGCATGATCCGGGCGTCATTTTTGGCGCCTTTTCCCTGGGCATTCACCGATCCACACCTGTCTTAGATTTTATTGCATTCATGGCCAACTTGCGATCGCGGCTTTTAAAGCTGCCATATGGAGACCAAGCCCTCTTTGTGCGACGAGACTCCTACTTCCAAGTGGGCGGATTTCAAGATTGGTCCATCATGGAAGACGTGGACCTCGTTCGTCGGTTGAACCGCGTTGGAGGCTTCAGGCTGGCCCATAGCTCAGTACAGACATCGGCCCGACGCTGGGAAAGGGAAAACTTGATTTTCACAACGTTGAGGAATTGGTCCCTAATGATTCGATACTACATGAGAGTCCCTCCACTGGCCTTGGCCCGCCATTATCCCGACACCCGATAGGAACGGCCTGAATATATTCTATTTATCCATCCCCAATGAATTAAGCTAAGCGTGGCTAATCGCCTGTCAAGGAAGTTGAGCGGTTGCCGGTTAGATGAGAGCTGTTGGCCGGGATCTTTTTGCCGAGACAAAACCTCATCCATGTCAAACCAACTCGGCGCCTTGACTTATCAAAGCGCAGTATTGGGTTTCCAAAGTAAGTCCTCAACTAAAATGTCTATTTTTCTATCTGCAGAAAAGGGGATTTGTATGTCAAACCGGTTGCCCATTTTTCTAATGTATATAGGTATCATTGTAGTGATTGCTCTCTGTACTGCTGATAAGCAAACAGAAACGTTGGCGGAACAGATTCTTGAACCTCCCGCTGAGAAGGAGTCAAACACGCTTGACAAGATAGTGAAAAGCGATGAAGACTGGAGGAGGATACTGACACCTGAGCAATACAGAATTACTCGCAGAAAAGGAACTGAACGATCCTTCACAGGAAAATACCACAACTTTAAAGGGAAAGGAATATATCAGTATGTATGTTGTGGCTTGGACCTCTTTAGTTCAGAAGCAAAGTTTGATTCCGGGACAGGTTGGCCCAGCTTTTAGGCGCCGATATCAGAGGGTCACATAAAAACGGCGGCAGATAATAGCCTTTTTGTGAAAAGGACTGAGGTATTGTGTAAGAGATGTGACGCCCATCTCGGACATGTGTTCAGTGACGGCCCTCCACCAACGGGAGTTCGTTACTGTATTAATTCAGTTGCACTACGAAAGAATCACCTTGACGTTTCAGACAAAGCTTCCTGGTGCAAAAGTTTGCCTGCAACCGGTGACCATGGATTGTCATTACAGTTCCGTTAAAAAAGCCTTATTTTTGGACGCTTACGAAAAGGTCATGTCGGATTGTCTGCTGGGGGACCATATGTTGTTCGTCCGGCAGGACGGAGTGGAGCAGTGCTGGGCTTTTCTCTCGCCGATTCTGGATGCCTGTGAAAGATGTAAAGATCGTGAACAAAAGCTCCGTTTTTACAATGCAGGGACATGGGGGCCCCAGGAGGCTGATGACCGGTTAACAGGTGACAGCCGTGCATGGCGGGATGTTTAATTTTCATCCATAAGAGGGGTACAGCGGATGTCAAAGTACGATTATGACATGATCATTATTGGGGGAGGTGCGGCAGGCTTAACCGTAGCGGCCGGAGCGGCTCAGCTTGGGGCAAAGACAGCCTTGATCGAAAAAGATAAACTAGGAGGAGACTGTCTGTACTACGGCTGTGTCCCCAGTAAAACCCTGATAAAGACGGCAAAGGTCTACCACTATGCAAGAAACTTGAAGGCCTTTGGCTTGCCGGAGGTAGATGTCCCCCCCTGCGACCTGAAATCGGTCATGAATCATGTTAGAGAGGTGATTGATAAGGCAGCGATACACGATTCTGTGGAGCGATTTGAAAGCTTGGGTGTAGACGTGATTTTTGGGAGTGCGGAGTTTGTGTCCGAACACGAGGTGAAGGTAAACGCAAAAACGTTGTCCGGCAGCCGCTTCACGATTGCTACGGGAAGCAGCCCCATGGTTTTTCCTATTGAAGGATTGCAACAGATAGGTTTTATTACTAATGTTGAGACCTTCTCCCTGGAAGAGCTACCCCCCCTACTCGTGGTCCTTGGCGCAGGTCCCATTGGTGCGGAACTGGCCCACGCCTTTGCCAGACTTGGGAGTACAGTTACTCTCATTGATTTAGTCGAATACCCCTTGAGTGTTGAAGACTACGATATGGCCGAAGTCGTTATCAAACAGATGGTTAACGATGGTATATCCCTTCGGATGAGTTCAAAGGTAAAAAAGGTTCATCAAGAAGGGAACCACAAAGTAATGGTTATTGAGAACAGAGAAGGACAAGAAGAAGCCATTCAATGTGATGAGATACTGGTGGCCACAGGAAGAAGAGTTAATGTTGAAGGCTTAAATTTGGAAGCTGCAGGCGTCAGCTATACGAACAAGGGGATCGAGACAGATCTCCACATGAAGACAAGCCGGAAGCATATCTATGCCGCTGGAGACGTAAACGGCAAATTCCCCTTTACCCATATGGCCGGGGCCGAGGGGGCGGCTATCGTGAGAAATGCCATCATGCACATCCCAGGCAAGATTGACTACAACATGACCCCATGGGTTATTTTTACGGACCCGGAAATTGCCTCCGTTGGCTACAATGAACAACGGGCCAAGAACGACGACATTGCCTACGATATCCACGTGGAAGCCTTTGAGGAGGTGGACCGTGCGTTGGCAGAAAGCGAATATCAGGGAAAGATCAAGATCCTCACCGAAGCAGGATCTGATAAAATTATTGGTGTTCAGATCGTGGGGTTGCATGCCGGGGAACTCATCGGTTCGTCGGTCATTGCCCTAAACAAGGGCATGAAACTATCCGACCTGGCGACCCAGATTTTTGCCTATCCAACTCTATCGGAAATACACAAAAAGAGTGCCGGCAAATATTATGCCCGGAAGATTTTTAGTCCTAGAGTCAAAAGTATCTTAAAGTTTCTTTTTGGTTTTCTGGGGTAAGGGGTTGAGTGAAAAGGGAGCCTGCGAGTGGCCTGGCGCATTAGTCCGAAAATTGAAGACATTCTGAAAAAGGGTGCAGGACTGGAAGGATTGAGCGATGAAGAAGCTGTCGCGCTTCTATCCCTGGAGTTGCATAGCAAAGAAGTCTACGCACTCATGGAGACGGCCAATGCCGTATCCCGTGAGCAATTCAAGGGAAAAGGCGAAAACCACTTTCATATCGGGCTCAATGCCGAGCCTTGTCCCTTCAACTGTCGTTTCTGTTCCCTTGCCAAAGAGGCTGGCATCTTTACCGGCAACGTTGAATTCACCCGGGAAGAAGTCGTCACATGGGCCAGAATGGCCGAATCTCAACATGCCGATGCCTTGAACCTTATGACAACAGGAACCTATGGTTTCAACCGATTGCTGGAGACTGGAAGCGTATTGAATAAGGAGGTCTCGACACCTCTGGTAGCCAATACAAGAGACATAAGTCATCGGGAAGGCGAAGCGCTCCTCAAGGCCGGCTTTGTTGGAGCATATCATGCGGTGCGGTTGGGTGAGGGCAGAGACACACCCTTTAAGATCGAAAAACGTATTCGTACCATCACTGTTTTTAAAGACGTGGGACTCCTTTGGATGAATTGCGTAGAACCCGTGGGTCCTGAACACGATTTTAGAGAAATTGCCTATCTCATGGTCTTGGCACGACAATATGGCGCCACTTACAGCGGGGTGATGCGGCGGATCAACTTCCCCGGATCGCCTTTTGAAAAAGAAGGCATGATCAGCGAACTGGAAATGGCCAGAATGGTAGCCGTGAGCCGGTTGGTCATGGGCGACGTTCCAAAGGCTCACTGTACCCACGAACCTCACTCCGCCTCGCTGCTTGCCGGGGCCAATTTGTTTTTTCCCGAGGTGGGAGCCAGCCCCCGTGACGCTAGAGCGGATACAGGGGAAGGTCGCGGGAAAAGCCTGGCGGCTTGTCGGCAGATGTTTATTGAAATGGGATGGGATCCGGATTTACCGTCCAATTGTTTTGCAGATAAGAAAAAGGACAGGAGGTACAGTCAATGGGCAAGATGCATGTGAACAGGTCAAGACAACGCCTCTGGATTCCACTTCTCCTTCTTGTGTCGCTCCTATTTGTTCATGTCCCCCCAGGCAGGTGCCAGAACGTCAAAGTGGGAACCTGGAAGACGGCTCAGACCATTCAGCCTTTTTACTATGACAAATTCTTGCCGCCCTCTTACAACGCCTCTACCTACTCTTTTACAAACCCGGCTGATCAGAAAGTAGCCCTTCTGGCAGGCAGTCTGGATATGTGCGGGACAACATTGGCACATGCCATCCATGCGGCTTCAAGGGGAGAGCCCGTGGTTGTAGTGGCGGCACTGTGTAACAAATGTTCGGCCCTGGTGGTCAAGAAAGATGGCCCTGTTAGGACTGTCAAGGATCTCCGCGGCAAGAAGATCGGTTATGTTCCCGGTACAATGCACGAAATTCTTCTAAGAGAGACACTAACCCGCAATGGTCTCTCCCCGGAGAAAGATGTACATCTGACCCGGGTCGATTTTTTTGACATGGGGCTCGCTTTGGCCCGCGGGGGGATCGACGCCTTTCTGTCTGGCGAACCATTCCCGTCGGTTGCGGTGCAACAAGGCTACGGCAAGATTCTGTCTCATCCATACTTCGGGGAGTCCATCGGGACGATCAATGCGGGCATGCTGGTTCGTCAGGAGACTATTGATCGAGATCCGGGCCGAGTCTATGATTTGGTGCTGGCCCACGCCCTGGCTACCGACTATCTCAAGGCCCACTCAAAAGAGTGGCTTAAGAAGGCATCCACATTTGGGACCCCTCTGACAGTTTTGGAGCAGGCCGCTAGCAACATGGAACTGGCGTGGGGCATGGATATGTCTTTTGTTCAGAAGGCGCGCGCCCTGGGAGAACGAATGCAGGCCTTGAGAGTCATTGATCGACAACCTGACTACGGAAAACTATTCAACCTGTCCTTTGTCGGGAAGGTCAAGGAACATCTGGAAAAAGATTAAACGACTACGGAGGTCGGGGACGGGGATAGCACATGGAAAAATATTCAGGAAGAGCAAAGATGTTTCGAGCCTTGTTGCCGTGGATGATTCCCGTTGGCTTGGTGTTGGTCTGGGTCGCAATGAGCCAGACCGGCATCTTCCCCGGCTATTTGATCCCTCACCCCATGGACATCATGAAAATGTGCTATAGCTACATGTTCCATGATCTGGGCAGTTCCCCTTATGCGGGTCGGTTCGTGACCGACGCATCGGCCAGCGCAGTCAGGGTAAGTGTGGGATTCACCTCTGCCATCCTCTTCGGCTTGCCCCTGGGTATCCTCTCCGGGCGACTCACGTTGGTCAACGCTCTGCTAAACAATGTGGTCAACGGGCTCAGGGCTGTGCCTGGCATCACATGGCTTCCCCTGGCCATGGTCTGGTTCGGTATAGGGACGAGCACTACCGTTTTTCTGGTAGCGCTGGCAGCCTTTTTCCCCATTTATCTGAATGCCGCTGCAGGGGCCCGGCAAATCAATCCGCTGCTATTGCAGGCAGGGGCCATGATGGGCGTGAAAAGATTACGCGGCACTTTCAGGATATTGCTTCCCGGCGCCATGCCTCATATCGTGACAGGGCTCAGGCTTGGCCTGGGCATTTCCTGGGCCTACCTGGTGCTGGGCGAATTGACCGGGGTTCCCAATGGACTGGGGGCGGTTATTATGGACGCACGGATGCTTGGCCGGGTCGATATGATCGTGGTGGGCATGATGCTTATTGCAGTCATCGGTCGGTTGAGTGACCGACTCTTGATTGGGGGCTTAAAACTGTGTTTCAAAAGCGCCAAGACAATGTCATAACCACTAAAACGGCAAGGACACCCGGAGAACCGGGGGCCGGTCCGGGGCAGCCTTTCCTTGAAGTCATTAATTTGACGAAGGATTTTGAAATCAACCATGCCTCGGTGAGAGTCCTTGACGACATAAGCTTTATTGCCGGAGCCGGCGAGATGATCTGTATCCTCGGACGTAGCGGATGTGGCAAGACCACGCTTTTAAATATCCTTGCCGGCTTTTTGCCTCCTACTTCCGGCACGGTTCTCTTGAATCATCAAGCAGTGCATTGCCCAGGTCCTGATCGGTGCGTTGTCTTTCAAGAAGATGCCCTGTTCCCTTGGCTGACGGTTCGGGAAAATATCGCCTTCGGCCTACAAGGTCGCACCAAAGACAAGGCGTATCTCAACAAAGAGGTAGACCGCTTCCTGTCTCTCGCCGGACTGAGCGCTTTTCAGGGATATCTTCCTCGGGAAATCTCCGGGGGTATGAAGCAAAGAGTGGCTTTGGCACGGGTCCTTATCCTTCAGCCCGCAGTCTTACTCATGGATGAGCCTTTTGTCTCCTTGGACCTTCAGACCCGCGAAGAAATGCACAATCTACTTGTTTCCCTTTGGGAGAAACTGGCTCAGACCATATTATTCGTGACACACGATGTAGACGAAGCCATCAAACTGGCGGACAGAATCCTGCTTGTAGATCGAGCCCCAGGACGTATTCGTGAAAAAATTCCTGTGTCCTTGCCACGGCCGAGAACCGTGGAAAACACAGACTTTGTCTTTTTCAGGCGCAAACTTCACGAGACCTTGAGACAAGGCTGAGGGAAAATTCATGGAGAAAGTCGTTCAAGGACAAACGCAAAACCGGGGGAGAGCCATCATAAAGGCCTCTATCTTTGCCGCCTTTATGATTGCAGCCATCGCCCTGGTGCGATTTACGCCCGTAAAAGGCTATCTAACAGCTGAGGCATTGGGGCGTTTCCTAGGGCAAGCGGGGTTTTGGGCGCCTTTGGTCTTTATGCTTGTCTATGCTGGGGGGGTGTGTCTGTTTTTGCCCGGAACCTTGTTGACCGGCCTGGGCGCGGCTATTTTTGGGGCCTACTGGGGATTTCTGTATGTATGGATTGGGGCCATGTTAGGGGCCACCGCCGCCTTCTGGATCGGCCGCACCCTCGGAAGGGAGTTTGCTGCCTCCTTGATTGGGGATAGACTGATGAAGTATGACGAGGCCATTGAGCGTAATGGATTTGCCACGGTCCTTTACCTACGCCTTGTATACTTCCCTTTTACGCCAATGAACTTTGGCATGGGATTGACGAAGGTGCGCTTCCGGGACTACTGCTTTGGTACAGGTTTGGGCATTATTGTCGGAACTTTTATCTTTACATTCTTCATAGGCACGGTCAAGGAGGTTTGGGCCTCCGGCAACTGGGCAGAATTACTTTCTTTTAAGGTTTTCTTTTCCCTGGGACTGTTCGCTTTCTCATTTTTTATCCCGAAAATCATTAAGAAGATTAAAGGAGAAGATGAACACGCATGAAAGGAGGACATGATGGACTTCAAAGAAGTTGTTAACAAGAGGCGGGCTGTCAACTATTTCGACTCCCAAAAGACTGTTTCCGATGAACTCCTGAGAGAGTTGGTTGATATGGCAGCAAAGGCGCCTTCCAGCTTTAATCTTCAGCCGTGGAACGTGATGATACTCAATGATCCGGAAGAAAAAATGCGGTTGAGAAAACTCGCTTGGGACCAACCCAAGGTTACCGAGGCCCCTGTTGTCTTCATCGTGCTGGCGGACCGGGACGGCTGGAAAGGGGGACATACAATAGTGGAAAAGAATTTCAGGGAGATGGTAAAGGCGGGCGGCATGTCAGAGGATCAGCACGAGTGGTTTGTCAATGCCTGTCAGGGCCTTTATGGCGCAAGCCAAGAAAAGCAACAGGCCTTTGCGTGCAAGAACACTGGCTTTTTCGCCATGGCTCTGATGTTTGCGGCCAAAAGTCTCGGACTGGATACCCATCCCATGGACGGTTTTGATCATGACGGTGTACGTAAGGCGTTTAACATTCCAGAAAATTACTGGGTTCCCCTTCTGCTGGCCATTGGCTACTTTGATGAGACAAAAGAACTGTATCCGCCCAAGTGGAGAAAAACCTTTGACGAAATCGTGGTGAAATTCAACTGAACCATGTCCAGAGTTTTCTCCAACTACGTAGAAAAGGCCAGGCGTATCCTGGACCAGAATTGGACAGGCTCGTATACAAAACCAGCCCCCGCCCTGTACCCCCACCAGTGGAATTGGGACTCGGCATTCATAGCCATGGGTCGCTCTCACTATGACACCCCTAGAGCGATGTTGGAGATCGAAACACTCTTTGACGCCCAGTGGCAAAACGGCATGGCGCCCCAGATCGTCTTTAGCCCTGACGCCCTTGGCCACTACTTTCCTGAGCCCGACCTCTGGCAGACCGAACGATCTCCACACGCTCCCCCGGGCAAGCTCACCTCAGGTATCACCATGCCACCGATCCACGCCGTGGCAGTGGAGAGGGTCTACCGAAACGCCCGGCGCCCCCGTGGGGTGCTGCCCTTCCTGGAGCGCATCTACCCCAAGCTGTTGGCGCTCCATGCTTATCTTTACCGGGAGCGGGACCCGAACGATGAAGGGCTTGTGTACATCCGCCACCCGTGGGAGTCGGGCGTGGATAACTCGCCCACTTGGGATGCGCCCTTTAGGCGGATTGAGGTAGACCGGGTCGCCTTGCCTCCATATCAACGCAAGGACCTGGACCACGGGGTAGACCCAAAGATGCGCCCCTCGGACGAAGACTACGACCGCTATGTCTACCTGGTGGACCTCTTTCGTCGGTGTGACTACGATGAGGACATGGTCCGCGAGTCTTGTCCTTTTTTGGTTCAAGACCCTCTTTTCAACTCAGTACTGTGTCGAGCAAATGAGTCATTGGCCCAAATTGCAACGCTTATCGGAGAATCTCCGGATCTGCCCCGATTCTGGGCGGAGAAGACGGCCGTCGCCATCCGCCAAAAGCTCTGGCGTCCCGAGCACAACATATTCGACTGCTACGATCTTGTGGCCGACACGCCCATTGAAGTAGACACCGCCGCAGGCTTCCTGCCCCTCTTCGCAGGAGCAGCGAGCAAAGAGCAGGCGGAGTTTCTCTACCAGCAAGCATCTCGACTCCGCCTCGTTCTGTGGTCTCCACCAGGGCAACTGTTTCACTGTGCCCAACTACGACACCCAACGCCAGGGTTTTGATCGCACAAACTACTGGCGAGGACCTGTGTGGATCAATATCAATTGGATGCTTGCTCATGGCCTGCGTCGATACGGATATACCCTGAAGGCCGACTCCCTCCAAAAGGACCTCTTACAGCTTCCTCTCCGATTCGGCTTCCACGAGTACTTCGACTCTTTCCATGGCACAGGTTACGGGAGTGACGACTTTGGTTGGACAGCCGCCCTGTTTATCGATCTTGTGCACGACTTCTACGAAAGCGAGAGGGCATCGAGACAAATAGCGGCCAAAGCACGGGGGTTCTTATCTTCGGATCTAATCCTGAACAGCGGGGAGAACATGCCCCGGATCTCCCCTCCAGACCTCGCCGGCGCCTTGATGCAAAGCATCCGGGACCTGCGGGACGCATTCTACGACGCGACTCGAAGCCGCATCGACTACCCCGCACTCCGGAAGTCCCCTGAGTATCAGCAATACCGGATACTGACCAACGGTCTCCGCGACTTTGACCTGCGTCGACTGGTTGGGCGGAGGCGGAAACTGGCCTTTTGGGTGAATCTCTATAACACTATCATAGTCGATGGCATCGTCGCCCTGGGCATCAGGCAATCGGTGAAGGAAGCCCCGCAAATATTCACTCGCTTGAAATACGCAATAGGGGGACACCTTTTTTCTGCCGATGACATGGAACACGGTATCCTGCGGGGCAATGCCCGGCCCTGGTTTCACGTGCTCAAGCAATTCGGGCCAAGGGACCCGCGCAAGGCCTGGATCCTGAAACCACTTGACCCGCGCGTTCACTTTGCCCTGGTGTGTGGCTCCCGGTCGTGTGCCCCTATAAGGTACTACGAGCCTGCAACGATATACGATCAGCTTGACGATGCGGCCAAGAGTTTCGTCAATTCCTCTGAAGTTATTGTTCTCCCTGAACAAGGCAAGGTGCTTCTCTCCGAGATCTTCCGCTGGTACCAATCCGATTTCGGCGGCAAGCGTGGCGTTTTGGATTTCCTGTACGACTACATGGCCGACGAACACGCTCGGCAATGCATCCAGGATAAGGGGGAAACACTTCAGTTTGAGTACATCTACTACGACTGGAATCTCAATCAGTAAAACCGCTTGGCGCCAATTTGGAAGAACTTCCGGAGGACGTTACTTCAGACTCATATATCTTTCTGATCCACAGCCAAACAGCGTTTTTGTGGTCACTGCATACGATCTACGCGGCAAACCCTTAACTGCCTATCGGCGTCGCCAAAGGAGAAAGCCGAGATAATATAATTAGTTTGACATAATGTGAGGTGATTTGCTACGCGTTTACGGACTTATCCAGGCGTCTCGGGATGACCCAGCCCGGAGTGGGGTACGCCGTAAAAAGAGGCGAACAGTATGCTGAAGAAAACAACCGTCGGCTCATGGAAACTTAATGATCTACTTATGCCCCCCTGATGTATTTACGATGACTTCTCTTAATGGGACTGACAAAAGCTCCATGCATCGTGTTCAAGATACGAATGCTTGGGGCCTTCTGTTTTTTGGGCGCGATTGGAGGATCTTCCCATGACTAGGAAACCAACATATGAAGAATTGGAACAAAGGGTCAGGAAGCTGGAGAAAGAAGCCAGCGAGCGCAAGCTTCTGGAGAATGAGTTGATCCTCAAGAGCATCGTCTTTGATATGTCTATTGCAGCCAACAGCACGGCAGATAAGGAAGGTGTGATCAACTATGTGAACCTAACCTTCTTGAAAATGTGGGGCTACGAGACGAAGGAAGAGGCAACAGGAAACCCTGTTCCGCACTTCTTCCAAAACCCAGACGATGCTATCCCAGTTTTAGAGGCACTAAATAAGTCTGGCTTTTGGAGGGGAGAGTTCAAGGCCAAGAGGAAAGATGGATCAATCTTCATCTCCCGCGGGCTCGCCTCGGTCGTGCGGGATGAGGCAGGCCATCAAATCGGATATTACTCCGCGAACATTGATATCACAGAACAAAAGCAGGCTGAGGACAAAATCAAAGAGCTCAACGCCACGCTAGAACAGCGTGTCGTGGAACGTACTATAGAACTGGAAGCCACAAACAAACAATTGAAGGCCGAAATCACCGAGCGCAAGCAGGCAGAGGAGACGCTGAAAGAATCTGAAGAAAGGTATCGGACTCTCTTTGAAGGTGCGGCTGAGGGACTACTGGTTGCAGACATTGAAACAAAGCAGTTCAAATATGCTAATCCAGCCATGTGTAGAATGTTGGGTTATACTGAAAAGGAAATAGGACGATTGAGTATCCTTGATATTCACCCCAAAGAAGATATGGAGCGTGTAACTTCTGAATTCGAGGCCATAGGCAAAGGAGAAACAGAGTTAGCTCAAGGCATCCCTTTTCTGCGAAAAGATGGGACATTAATGTATGCGGAACATCAAAGCAACCAATATGTTGATAGATGGAAGAAAATGCAACGTCGGTTTCTTCACAGACATCACCCAGCGCAAGCAGGCAGAGGAGGCGTTGCGGCAGAGCGAAGAACGGCTTCGTCAATTATCAAAGATCTCGCCTGTGGGGATATTCATCACCGATCTCGACGGAAAGACCGAGTACTGGAATGACATGCTATGTAAAATCACCAGCATGTCCGCAGAAGAGGGGGCAGGTGAAGGTTGGGCAGATGGTGTACACCCTGAAGATCGAGAACGAGTGTTCAATGAATGGTATGAGAGCACCAATGCCAGAACAAATTTCAGATCAGAATACCGTTTCGTTGATCGTGAAGGCAATGTAACTTGGACTATCGGGCAGGCCGTTCCCATATTAAATTCTCAGGGAGACACAACGGGTTTTATCGGAACCATAACGGACATCAACGAGCGCAAGCGAACCGAGGAGGCGCTTCGGCAGAAGACACATGACCTTGGGGAGCGAGTCAAGGAACTGAATTGCCTCTATGGTATTTCAAGTCTTGTTGAAAAACCAGATATCTCGTTAGGAGAGATTTTTCAGGGTGTAGTTGATCTCATTCCCCCGTCTTGGCAATATCCAGAGATTACTTGTTCACGAATCATATTTGACGATGAAGAGTACAAAACATCTAACTTCAAAGAAACTACTTGGAATCAGTCCAACGAAATCTTTGTAACCGGCAAACAAATCGGGACGTTGGAGGTCTTTTATCTGGAGGAAAGACCAGAGGATTATGAAGGCCCTTTTCTCAAGGAAGAAAGACGTCTGATCAATGAAATTACAGGTCGGTTAGAAATGATAATTCAGCGCAAGCAGGCGGAGGAGACGCTGCGGGAGAGTGAGCAGTTCAGTTCGAGCCTGCTGACTCATTCTCCCCATCCTATAATAGTTATCAATCCGGATAGTTCGATAAAATATCTGAATCCTTCCCTGGAAAAGCTAACGGGCTTTTCTTCTTCAGAGCTTATTGGGGCCAAAGCTCCATACCCTTGGTGGACGGAAGAAACAGTTAAGAAAACCAGTCGGGACTTGGAAGAAGCTATGGCCAAGGGAGCACAGAGGCTCGAGGAGCTTTTCAAAAAGAAGAATGGGGAGCGATTCTGGGTTGAGATAACTTCCGCACCGGTAAGTAGTAAAGGTGATTTCAAGTATTACCTGGCAAACTGGGTTGAGATCACCAAGCGCAAGCGAGCGGAGGGGGCCCTGAGAGAAAAGGACGCAGAATTGAGGGTTAAGGCAAACAATCTTGAGGAAGTAAATACCGCCTTGCGAGTCTTATTGAAAAGAAGGGAGGAGGATAAGGAAGAGCTTGAAGAAA
>JAFGFW010000042.1 GCA_016930875.1 Deltaproteobacteria bacterium
AGCGATCCGAATGAAGTTGATCTTTCCTTCTCCGTCTTTTCCGGCAAGCAGGGCCATATTCATTCGGGCAATGGCCAGAGCTTTTCGTCTCGCTATTTTTTGAAAATCGGCGTATAAATTTTCGCCCGTTTTCAAAAGAAAGGACACAATGATTTCTTCCGGACGCACTGCACTCCTGTAAGGACCGACAAACAAGTCTTCGATGGAGACCCTTCGTTCTCCGTTGATATGGCGAAGAATGGCTACGGTTTCATGAACGATCATTGGAGGAACGGTATCCGCCGAGGGTGAAGCGTTACCAATATTTCCTCCGATTGTTGCAATGTTCCTGATCTGTTTGCTAGCAAATTTAAAGGAGGCCTTTTGAAGTGCAGGGGCATATCGCCCAACGATTTGAGAGTCGTGAATCTCGGAAAGGGTTACTCCGGATCCAATAGACAAAGCGTTATTCCCTGCTTCAATGCCTGCAATTTCCTCTATGCAGGAAATATCCATAAGATATTTTACGTTCAGCTTCCCGGCACGAAGATCAACCATGATGTCGGTCCCGCCTGCAATGATTTTTGTTTCCGTTCCGTGTTCCCATAAGAACACAAGCGCCTCATCCAGGGTATCCGGCTTCACGTATTCCAAATCCCTTTTCATTTTACCTTCTCCTTGCCGAGCCGTTCAGCCGCGTCCTCAACCGACTCCAAAATCTGCTGATACCCCGTGCACCGACAAACATTTCCTGAAAGTGCATCCATGATTTTCATGCGATCAGGATGGGAATTTTCTTTTAACAGGGAATAACTGCTCATCAGCAATCCTGGAGTACAAAAGCCGCACTGAACCGCATGATGGTCAATAAAGGACTGCTGGAGAGGATGGAGACCGGAATTTTCCTCCAAACCCTCAACAGTTATGATTTCCCTCCCATTGAGCTTTGCAGCGAGCATCAGGCAGGCATTTATGCTTTTACCGTCCACCACGATTGTACATGCGCCGCATTCCCCAATGCCGCAACCTTCCTTAGTTCCCTTGAGCGAGAGACGGTCGCGGATCATCTCAAGCGCCGTCTCGCCTGAATCGACCTCCAGAGACACCTTTTTCCCGTTGACTGTACATTCAATCGGAATCTGTTTGTATGTTTTCATGACACTAGCATTCCTTCCGTATCGGAAAATAACCTATTCTTTGCCCGGCTGCCGTCGTGAAAGGCGTCACCCGTATCAATTTTTTATTTTCAAAGTTCCTTTACTTTCTTCAGGTCCAGCGTTTTAAGAACCGCAATTCCCTCTGCCTTCATCTCTTCCAGGGCTTTCTGGCTGGTTTCCGGGGCCACTCCTCGGCAAAGGTCCTCCACAACAATCACCTTGTATCCGGCTCGGGCCGCGTCTATGGCCGTTGCTTTCACGCAGTAGTCAGTGGCGATGCCGTACACAACAACCTTTTTTACCATATTACGTTTGAGGATTTTGTCCATTTCAGTTTTGGCTCCGCCGTCATCCTGGAAGCCTGAATAGCTGTCAAAGCGAGAATCCTGGCCTTTCTTTACGGTCGCAAGGAACAAGTTGTTATCCACAAGGATCCGGGCATTCTCCGTTCCCTGCACACAGTGGGGCGGCCAAAGAACCTGGGTCCGCCCTTCGATTTGGATGACCTCGAAAGGCTTTTTCCCATCATGATTGGTGAAAAACGAGACATGGTCTCCAGGATGCCAGTCCTGGGTGCCGAAGATCAAAAAGCCCTCTTTTTTGAGAGACTTGGTGGTATCTTCAACCTTATTGACAAAGGGTTCATCGGCACCATTTACAGCGAGAGCCCCTTTTTTCCAGGTCGTAAAATCACCCTGAACATCGACGACAATTACTCCAATATGGCCTTCAGCACCGCAATCAATGCAGGCCATAGGGAAAGGTTTTGACATAAAAAGCCCACAAAGAGACAAAACAATAGAAAGACATATACTTCGTTTCATTGCTATACCTCCTTTTACAAATAGTACATTTATTGAGAATGCAATACTTCCTCTTTTTATCTTATATCTTATAAAACTCTAATAGCCTTATTTTGACCGATGAAAGGTTTTCTGGCCCGGTCAGGTTCACTTAAAACTCTATCCGGGCCAGGATTATAAGTTTATATCCAGCGGGATACCACAGTCTTCTCGTCCATGAAAAAACGCATGGAGGCCATCCGGGACTTGGCGGATCCTACATACGAATCTCGCCGGGAACCAAGGGGGAAGAAGGCGTAGGGCTGAGCTACGCCCAAATTCACCGCAACATTGCCCACATTAGCCTCCCTGATGAGTTTCCGGGCGTTTTTCATGTTGCTGGTCATGATAGCGGCCGAATGGCCGAGATTTGTCTTGGTGTTGATCCAATCAATGGCCTGATCCAGGCTCTCACCCCTGATCAGGGCGGCAACCGCACCAAAGGCCTCCTCCTTGGCCATGGGCATGTCCACGTTCACATCTTCGAGAATGGTCGGTGCCATGAAGTAGCCGTTGGGATAGCCTTCCGCCTTGACAGCCCTCCCGTCAAAAGCCATCTTTGCGCCATCCTGCAGGGATTTGTCGATCCAATCGAGGATTTTGTCCTTTCCACCCTGGGTGGTATAGGGACCCAATTCCGCATCTTCATCGAGACCGTAACCGAGTTTCATGGCCTTGGCCCCTGCGATGAATTTCTCCTTCACTTCGTCGTAAATGTTTCCGACGATGACCACGTTGTCCACTCCGAGGCATCTCTGGCCGGTCATACCGAAACAGGCCCTCAGGAGCCAGTTGATAGAGTCGTCGATATCTGCATCGGGCATGATCACCACATGATTTTTGCCGTTGCCGTTGATGGATGAGGTCTTTCTGAACCTGCCGCAGGTCTCGAAGAGTTCATGTCCGGCCCTGTTTGATCCGATGAAACCAACCCCTTTGACTTCCGGTTGCTCCAGGATCAGTCTATTGATCTGTCGCCCCCCATGGACCATATTGATGACACCCGGAGGGAAACCGGCCTCCTGGGCTACTCTGGATATGGTCTCCGCCGCTATAGGGTCCTGTCTGCTCGGACTGACGACTACGGTACATCCGGCCGCCATGGCATAGGGTACAAAGGAAGACCAGGCGTGCATGGGGATATTGCCCGGGGTAATTATCAAAAAGACCCCGAGGGGTTCCCAAACGAGATACTGGTCGATCCCGTTGGCCAGTTGATCCAGGTGCTCATTCTGTTTGGGCAACCCGTAAAGGGCTGAACAGGCGGATTCGATATTTTCTATGACACGGCTCACCGAACCCCGCGCTTCACCAATGGTTCTACCGTGGTCCTGGGTAAGGATCCGGCACATATCTTCATAGTTTTCTTCAAACTTCGCATGCATCCCAAAGAGCAGCCGTCCCCTGTCCCGCAGGGGAACATACTTCCAAGACTGAAAAGCTTCGTGGGCGGCCTTTACCGCCGCAAGGGCCTCATCCTTTGTGGCGCTGGGGAATTCCGCGATCACCTCGCCGGTTGCAGGATTGGTACTCTCCTGGATATCGGTCGATTTGGAATCGATCCACTCACCGTTGATGAGAAATTTGAGTTTTCCATAATGCTTCTTTACTTCTGTTAATAATGCCATTAAATAAACCTCCTAATATATTTCACGTCTTTTCGACCTGTTATCGTTACATTATCATCAATTGAGACAGGGGTCTGAAGGGATTCTACCATCAGATACGGATAGAGTCAGGCTCTCTAAAGCCCCAACTATCTTTTAACTCCCCTCCTTCCCGGTTAAGGAAAGGTTCAGAGTGACTGTGCCCAGGCCCAATTTATTTCTGCAAATATTTTCCCTGCATCACAGTTAGAATTGCATCACCTTTGGGAATTCCTGATTTCTCTTCTATTTATGCTTCTTTAGCTGCATATTTTAGGCTTCTTCAAGTGTTTGAGACACTAAGCCCTTTACCTGTCGCCCTATCTCGTCATCATGCTCGGCAGCAATAGAGCAATCTTGGGAAAAATGGTAATTAAGGCAACTATGGCGAATATTGCGAAGAGAAAAGGCATAACTCCGCGAAAAATGGTTTCAACAGATACATCCTTTGCCACCCCGGCAACAGTGAATATGTTGAGTCCCATGGGGGGCGTGATCAACCCTGCCTCCATCATCAATACGGCGATGACCCCGAACCATATGGGATCGAAACCGAGAGTGATAATAACAGGGTAGATCACAGGCATAGTCAGCACCATCATGGAAATCGCATCCAGAAAGCAACCCAGGAACAGGTAGATAATAACAATGATCGTGTGAATCAGATATGGGGAAACCGTAAGAGCGGCTGCCCATTCGGCAACCCTCATAGGAATCGTTGAAAGTGCCAGGAAATAACTGAAGACGTTTGCGCCGGCTACAAGAAACAGGACCATCACGGATATACGTACCGCCTCCTGGAGGGCCTCTATCAGGTTTTGTATATTCAGTTTCTTCTTTATGATGGCAAAGATGAACAGAATCGTTGCTCCGATGGCTCCTGCCTCAGTTGGGGTAAAGAATCCTCCATAG
>JAFGFW010000043.1 GCA_016930875.1 Deltaproteobacteria bacterium
AATGAACGAAGAAAATGAGTGCATGCCGGATGCGGCGGTCTTGCTTAAATTGGCCAAGATGCGGATGCCGTTTGGCAAGTATAAGGAGCGGCGTTTGATCGACCTACCTGAGCCTTATGTGGTTTGGTTTGCCCAAAAAGGATTTCCGGCCGGACAACTGGGTGATATGTTGCGCATGGTTCATGAGATTAGAGTAAACGGTCTGGAATATCTTTTTAAGCCGTTACGGAATCTATAGACGAGTCATTAACTTCTCAGGGCTTTGTGGTCGAATCTTTAATCTTGACAGATCAGGCTGAAACGGGATCTCAGCGTATTTTTTATTCTACGTCTTGTATATGCGGAACGCTGTTAAGAAAACAAATTGAAAGCTTCGGTGTGTCGAAGTGACCTTGACGTTGTGCAAATGGAATGATCCGGTGTAGGGAGAAAAGATGAGAGTCCTCTTCTGGTATTGTGACACGTTCGCATGGAATCCTTCCATAAAAACGTTGGATGACGTTCCGGATGCCGCTGCAGATGCCCATGAAAACGCGGTCGTGGCATTTATTCATGTGGAGCCGGAGGACATGGAAGACAACAGTTCGGCAGAAACCAAACTGGTGAAGAACGCGAAATGGCTGGCGAGAAAATGGGAAACGAGCGTCATTATCCTGCACTCCTTTACCCATTTAGGAGAGGATAAAGCCGAACCCGAACACGCCAAATCGCTTTTTGACAGGACCCAGCAACGATTGGAAACTGCCGGTTATAAAGCCATTCAAACACCCTACGGCTATTTCAACGATCTGACCATCCAGGCCCAGGGACATCCCCTTGCGCGGATTTATAAAGCCTTTTGAGCTTTCTGTCGAAATTAAGGAGTACTTTGGGGGGCACCCTTTAATCTCGGCAACGTGGAGGCTTATAAATAAAGGCTCAGATCTCGGCATTTGATACCTTTCGAAGGTCGTTTGGTTATGGTTGACTCCGTCAAGATATGCGTCAGTTTTAGCCCTGTTGCCGGTAAAACAAAAATGCAGCCAACGGTTGCGGATATTGGGCCTGGAACGGCCCTTGTAACCGCCTTTTTGAGCGTGAAATCGTGGAGCTTATCCAGAATTTATCCAGGATAATCTCGGATAAAACCTTGCTAAAGAGGGTTGATATAGCTTGATCCGACCTCAAAGAACACCAGACCCTATCGTTTAATCCTCTTTGCCAAATGACAGGAATTCACATTGCTAGGAACCATCGTCAATACACTGAGCATCATCGTCGGCAGCCTGGTTGGTTTGCTTCTTAGAGGAGGCATTCCGGAAAGATACAGCCAGATGATCATGCACGCCATAGGACTTGCCGTTGTGCTGATTGGCCTCAAGACAGCGCTAGAAACCCATGCGATTCTGGTGGTTATCTTCAGCCTTGTAATCGGAAGTATTGTGGGAGAGCTTTTAAAAATAGAAGACAGGCTGGAGCAATTCGGCCATTGGATTGGGAGCCGGTTGTCCAAGGACAGCAAAGGTATTGCAAAGGGATTTGTAAGCACCAGCCTGCTGTATTGCGTCGGAGCGATGGCAATTGTTGGCGCCATGGAAAGCGGGCTTACTGGAAACCACCAGACGTTGTTTGCAAAGTCGATTCTTGATGGGCTCGGCTCGGTGTTGTTTGCTTCGACCCTTGGAATCGGCGTTCTGTTCTCTGCCGTTTCGGTTTTTGTCTATCAGGGCCTCATTACGTCGACTGCATCTTTTCTAAAACAGTTCTTACTGCCCGACGTCGTATCTCAAATGTCTGCTGTCGGGGGACTTCTTATTATGGCCATCGGCATTGGTCTGCTGGAAATCAAAAAAATCAAAACCGGCAACATAGTTCCTGCCGTATTCATTCCCCTTGCTTACCAGATGTTGAAACATCTTTATGGCCTGCTATAGAATCAACCCGGCTACGCAAACCGTTTCTTTGGGGGCGGAGCAAGCTAAGAATCTGCAAAGGAAAACTGGAAGTGAGTATTTTGGGGAGGTCTATGATTTTATGCTTTACGTTGGCCGAAGCAGGTCATAATGACGAGGCATGGGTACCTTGGGTTACGCCCTTTAGTTCTAGAGTTTTGGCTGACGGCGCCGACGAAACTGAAAATGTGAGGGGTGTCGCTAAGGTTTTTCCAAAAAGTGGTGATGGCTGCAATCCGGTTAAGCTTTTGAAAAAGCGCAATGTTTGCGGTCTCCAAACGATATCGCCACTGCGGGATTGCCAAAAATTAACGGCGGGATCAGGCGACTCTGCCTTGTCTTTTCAACGGGAATCTTGTATTGTGCACTTGACAGAATCTCATATCTCACCGCCTCAGAGGTACGACATGAAAGAATTTTTGTACGCGTATAGCGTCTTTTGCATAGGGCTAGGGTCTTGCCTGGTCCTCTACACCAAGGAATGCAGAAGACTTCTTGGCAACATGTTAACCGGGATTGATGGAAGATTCCTCGCTCTACTGCCGGCGATATTCGGCATACTGCTGATACTGGCCGCCCCTCAAGCTCGGAATGCCTGGTTTATAAGGCTGCTCGGTTTCATTGGCTTCGCCGAAGCTGGGTTTATCTTTGCAAACCCACAAGGGCTCTTTGAACAGCTTAACAACTGGCTGGTAAATTCAGCATCGGACCAGACTTTAAGGCTATTCGGAATCATTTCATTGATACTGGGAACAGCAGTATTTTCTTGGATTCTATAAAAGTTCTCATCTGAAAAAGCGGTCTGTGAGCAAACCGTTTGGCCTCGGCCATTGTCCTTGACTGGCGTTCGCAAAGACCTGAGCGGTCATATTCGTTGGGGAGCTACATTTTCTCACGGTAGTATCCGAATCAATATATTGAAAGTACCCGCTTCTCTCTCCCTGACATCTCTTACGAGTAGTGGAGGATTGAAGAATGCTGTCTTTGGAAGAGTTAAAAAAGGAGCATGATCTCATCAATGAGGTCAATTGGGATTTAGGGCCGGTAGATGCAGTTAAACTCTATCTGGAATGGGGTAATACGGATTGGGGAAGTGGTAAGTATGTCATCCGTTCCAAAAATGATTATTCAACTTATTTTGCAGTGAATTGTTGGCAGAAACCTTATTATATATATTTAATCCGCCGCAATTCCGAAGACGCTTTTGAACTGGCCAAATTTGAACTACCTAAGCAATTTGAAAAAGATATTTGTGAACTCAAGGGCGTATACGCCCTTGACGAAGACGTAAAGGCATGGCTCAAGAAGGAATTAGGCCAAGAGCAGTAAAAGGATTTTCGAGAGGCACGCCCAGATTTTGGCTAAAATATTCCTTTCGCTCTTGAGCCCTGTCTCCTGAGTGCCAACCATCCAGCCTTTTGATTTTTCAAATACATCAATCAAGTCACCCCTGTTTGCATCCAAAAAACAGGCCGAGAAAAAAACCTGGCCCGGGTTGCAAAAGAAAAAAGACTCCTTATTTTATGAGGCTCAACCCTTCGAACCACAGAGGGGTCTTCTGCTTTGCGAAAGTGTTGAAGCCATCAAAATGCCGCTAAGGCAACAGACAAGGAGATACAACCATGACAGATCGTTCGCACATGATATTGTACAGTGGAGGGCACAGGGGGGCTGAGGCCGAATTCGGAGCCCTTGCCGAACAGTGGGGAATTCAGGAAGTCAACTTTTCTTTCGAAGGCCACAGAACCGAAAGACACAGAGGCATAAAGGTGCTGAGTCCTGAAGAGCTCGACAGAGGTGATGTGAGCATGGAGATCGTGTCCACCCGTATGGGCCGGAACTATTCCAAAGTCGAGAAAATACGCAAGGTGATCCAATCCATTTTCCACATGGTGAACAATGGCTACCACATAATCGCTGTCGGCTGGATTCAACCGGATGGAACCGTCAAAGGAGGAACCGGCTGGGGTGTTGAACTGGGCAAGCTGTTCAATCGTCCTGTAAGCGTGTACGAGCAGGAGCAAAAGAAATGGTTTGCCTGGAAAGACAATGCATGGGTGGCTGAAACGCCTATTATTAAGGATAAAACCTTTGTGGGGACCGGAACTGTCAATCTCACGGACGAAGGCCGAAGAGCACTTCTCGCCCTGTTCGAGAATTCCTTCGGGCCTGCGTAATCTGCGTTTCTGCTTAAAGGATTAACCCTCAGTTTTTTACTGCAAGGTGAAGGGTGTCCCAAAGGTTCAACTCCTAGGGTACGGCGAGAAGGAGACAACGGCGGCTCTGGGGATACAGGCCGGGCGGGAGAAGAGGGACGTTCGTTCCCAGCGTGCGTAGGGCTTGTTGATTAGGGCCTACTTACTTATGTGTTGCAGGAAATGTTTCATGGT
>JAFGFW010000044.1 GCA_016930875.1 Deltaproteobacteria bacterium
CGGAGGTGGACGAACCACTCCTTGTAGAGCAGCCGCGCCGCCTGCTCCAGCAACTGAATCCGCCGCCGGTTGTTCTCGATCAGGTCGTCGTAGGTGGAGACTATTGATGCTATCTTATCCTGAACTTCGAGCCGAGGGAGATGAACGCTTAATCTGGCAAGATCACTCCCGCGAATCCCCGCCTGAACTCCTTGTGTAACGATTGACCTAATTCGACATTTCGGTGACTTGAAATAGTAGTGATAGAAATCGGGAAAGGCCAGCTTTCGATTCAGGCGTACTCTAATAATGTGGGACTCAAAAGTAGTCGGTTCCTCGACCGTTCTTACAATTGAGCACTTGCCAGCTCCTGCAAGAATCAGAGACTGACGAGCAAACAAGAGATCTCCTTCTTCAACAAGCATTCTTTCCAATTCTTTGCCGTTCATTGGCACTCTTTCCATCTCCACAGTGCCAATACGGTCATGGGCAAACAATTCGCCCATATTGATCATTTTATAGCCGTTTCCACGAACTCTAGCTGGCCTGGTGAGACCGTTCTTTGACGGGAGCAAGTATAGCTCTTCAAATGGGACTTCCCTCCAATTCATGCCCCCAACTCCTCGAAGTTCTTCTTGATCTTAGCTGCCAGTTGCACCGCTTCCACATTGAGACCGTCCAGCTCGACATGGATATCGCGCAGGGCCTCCTCAAAGTCGAAGTCCCCGTCTTCTTCCTCAGGGGCGACGCCCACGTAGCGGCCCGGGGTGAGGCTCCAGTCGTTGGCCTCCAGATCTTTCTTGTCCACCAGTTTGACGAGCCCTTCCACATCGCGGAGCTTGGCCGCGGGGAAGCGATCGGTGAGCCAAACAGCCTGTTTGTGGAAATACCGCACCTGTTTGAGTTGAGTCACTGCGACCTGGCGGGCCTGTTCTGCTGCCTTGCGCGCTCGAAGGATGTTACGACTCACCCAGTGCTCGCTCTTCCCGGCCTCAAGCTCTCGTTCACACACATCGATCAGGCGGCAGGCGAGTTTGTGCAAGAGATCGGCCTGTTTGACGAGATCGCGGCTGGTGTCGGCCAAGAGGGCAATCCGTTCCGTGGCCTTGTTGAGTGAAGCATTCGTCCGTGCCTGATTGCTCCATTTTGCCCGCTCGTTTTTCAACGATTTTCCAAACGCAGAAATGTCACGGGAAAATGTCTTCAAGCCTTTTCCCAATTGCTGGAGCACTTCAGCGTGCATTGCATCCTTGGGCAGCGTTTTAAAAAAAGGGCTCATGGTTTTCTGGAGGTAGACCAATGCTGTTTCAAAGTCGGCCAGCGGGTGGATGACCTTGCCGTCTTTCTCTTTGGATTTGAAGCAGGCTTCGGCTTCATTCAGGGCTTGCCCCAGATAGCGGGTAATCAGATCGAGGAAACGGTCACCCTCGCCCCGGTAGAGCCAGACAATGGCTAAAAGCTTTTGTTGCTGTTCCGGGCTGAAGTCATAGATTTTGCGGGTGACTTTGCGAAAGATGTTTCGCGCGTCGAGCATGAGCACCTTGTCTTGGTGCTTTTTCGGCTTGTTTCGATTCAGGAACCACAGTTCGCAGGGCACGGCTCGGGTGTAGAAGAAGTTGGAACGAATGGCGATCATGATATCCACATGGCCGGTTTCGATGAGCTTCTGCCGGACTTTTGCTTCATCGCGCCCGGCACTTGAGGCCTGAGACGACATGACGAATCCGGCCCGGCCCTTTTCGTTCAAATAGCTGTAAAAATAGCTGATCCACAAATAGTTCCCGTTGGAAACCCTGCCCAATTGCTTCTTCTGGCCAGCCGTCTTTTTTCCTTTTGCTTTACTAACGCCCGGCAAACCGAAAGGCAGGCGCGGATCGCGCTTGACTTTATCGGCATCCACCTCGTCCACGTTAAAGGGCGGATTGGCCAAAACAAAGTCGGCTTTCCCAACCAGTTCATGGGGGTCCTCGTAGTAGGTGATGGCCTTTTGGATGTCGCCCTCCAGGCCGTGGACGGAGAGATTCATCTTGCCCAGTCGAATGGTGGTAGGGTTCTTCTCCAACCCATAAAAGGTGAGACGCTCAGAAGGGTTGGCCTTCATACGTTCCACAAAGTGAGCGCTTTGCACAAACATGCCGCCGGAGCCGCAGGCAGGGTCCAGCACAACGCCCCGTTTTGGTTCCAGGACATTGGCAATCAGGGATACCAGGGAGATGGGTGTGAAGAACTCGCCGCCGTCGTGGGCCTTCTGGTCTGCAAACTGGGTAAGAAAGTATTCGTAGATGCGCCCGAAGATATCACCATGCGTCTTTTTCAGTTCTTCCGGATTCAGGGTGCGGAGAATCCGCCCGAGCACCTCGTTGTCCAGCTCCTGATACTCGTTCTTGGGTAAGACACCGCGCAAGGTTTCATAATCGGCCTCAATGGATTCCATGGCCTCAATCACAGCCTTGGCCCGATTGTCGCTATCCCGGAGAGAAACCAGATAGTCGAACTGCGCTTCCTTCTTAAGAAATATGGAACTCTTCTGCGAAAAGTCCTCTTTCGTCAAAGGGCGCGTCTTTCCACCCCGTTTAGGCAGGTTGACTTTGATATCATCCTTAACAGCCAAATAGCGGCTGTAGGCATGCCGCAGAAAAATCAGCCCCATCACGGGCAGGAAGTACTCGTTGCTGGCATAGTTGGAATTAGAGCGCAACGTATCCGCCGCATTCCAAAGCCTCTTTTCTATTGCTTCTATATTTTCAAGTTGCGCCATATAATCTCCATTTCAACCACCTTGTAAACTCCAACACCAATTTAGGGGACACATTTTCACATTTGCCTTTTCACCGGTTTCAATATCCAAAGAAGATAGTCGAAAGTCCAAGGTCATGAGAAGCTGAATCGGTGATGGGGAGAAACGGTGAATCGGAGATCACTTGATAGACGCGTTTTAGGACGGGTTTTAGTTTTAGGGGACGTTCGTGCAGAGCGTGCACAAAATCTCGATCCCAGACTCCCTAACTCATCTCTCCTTTGCCTTCTCCCCTTTCCCATCCCCAGCAGGTTTGTCCTTGACCTCAAAACCTATCTCCCTTCATTTTTGCCACAGACGCATACAGAAGATCGGTTCTGTCCTGTATTTTGGGGACGTTCGTGCAGAAATTGCATAAAGTTCTTGCAGAGGCGCCGAGACCTCCTCTTGCCTGCTCTCCCGCTCAAGCGGGACAATCGGGCGAAAGCGCTCATGCCCTTTGGGCACGTTTTCCCTATTGTCAAGCATCAATAGAAGACCTGGTCTCTTCATGAGGTTCAATATCCTCACTGCGAACAAAGGCATGGCATGTCTCACAATGAAAAAGATCAGTTCGTACCTTTTTTAGTTTTCCTCCGGGACCTGTAATCACTCTTGCATAGGTAGTCATCACCATGTTTCTGACGGCATGACATCTTGGGCATAACTCACTGGACATGTTTTGTCTCCTTGAGACCGATCAGGAACCCTTCTTGGTAGAGAAATGAAGCTTGAGCAGAATCTGTCAGCGTGATTGAACAGCCCTCGAGGAGAAGCAAATACCGTGCAAGGATTTGTGGATTCTATATCCTTATCCTTTTGAAATGTCAAGAAATATTGGAAGTGTCGCCATAAAACCAGGGAGTGTTACAAAATGGCCGGGGAGAACCGGGACGTTCGTTCCGAACTTGCCTAAAGTATTTTCAGCCATAGCGTTTATCTCAGACTCTTAGCACCATGAAACATTTCCTGCAACACATAAGTAAGTAGGCCCTAATCAACA
>JAFGFW010000045.1 GCA_016930875.1 Deltaproteobacteria bacterium
AGTTCAAGGATCTCGTTTGCGTCGCTGTTGATTTTTGTCAACTGCGCCATGGCGTCGATCTTACAATCGGTTATTTGTTCCACCTTCTTAGCGACAATGACCTTAGTGGTCTTCCCCCGCAACTCCTGAAGGCGTTTGCTCACAGCTTGGCGGCTTACCCCTATAATTCTTGCCGCCTCAGCTTGGCTTTTACCCCCGTCAATCAGCCTCAACAGCCGCCTGTCATTGATTGTGTTAGTTGACATAGTTGACATCTTGATTGACAAGTGATTTTCGCTCCCACTTGAACTTGAGTTCCCTCAGGAAATCATCGGCTTCATTTTGCTTGGCGGCCCCGAGGGATTGAGCGCATTGGCGGAGGTCTCCGTCCAGCGTGGGATCGTACTGGATCTCAAGCTCAGCCTTCAACTCGTCATAGCGCTTTTCCATTTTGTCGTGATGGAGGACAGCGCACGCCTCTTTGAGTTCTTTTTTGATTGCCGTTTCGCGTGAGCCAAGACCTTTAAGCGCCCATGTCAGGTCTTGGAGCTGGCCTTCCAGTTCCAATATTTCAGCCTTCGCCGCAGCAACCTTGCCCTCGGGAACCTTCTCGCCCATAATTTCACAGGCTAGAAGAGTTGGCATCGACCCCCGAAGACTCCTGAGCTTGCGCTCCGTCGCCTGCTGGACTACTTGGACCGACTCGATTTCTTTCGCTAATCGTCGAGCTAGCTCGATAACGTTGTTTGCTCCTTCAATGTCCATGATACACCCTCCTTCTCCTTTTGTTTTATCTTTCCTCTGTAAGCACCTGATTGTATATCAGGTAAGCCCTTGCCAGTACTGCGTTTGCGGGCGTTTTGTGACATAGTTTGACACTCATAATCATCCAGCCCGGTAATGCTTTTCCACGAAGCTAAAGACGTCTTCCGGCTTGAACCGCACAATGGTCCGTGTTCTCTCAGTTCCTTTGCCAGGGCACGGGATACGAACACAGGGAAGCCTGCCTTGCTCGGCCAGCTTGTACACAAGGGGCAAGCTGACCTTGAGCACCCGCCGCACGTCCTTGGCGTCCAACAACTCCATTATCCGTGTCCTCCTGAGGGAAAAGCATGCTTCCCGACAAAACCCCGGAAGGGGGGGGTGGGTACCCTTGAAACTGAAAATCGCCGAATCTCCACATATAAACCGATACGCCCACTCACACGTGAAATCCCTTTTCCCGAATTTTTACCCACCCTATCCCGTCCTCGGGGGCTGGTCCGAGGACACACCTGCATCTATTTTTCAAGGCGTGACCATTCGCCATCACGCCTTATTTTGATACCGTCAATTATCTTGTATTGCATTGCAAGCCCGTTGGGATTCGCATCGGTTGCCCACATTTTGCCGTCAACAATCTTGATTTGGTTCGGATATTTAGTTAACGACAAGTAAAGGCGGGCCACTTCCATCGTACACCTGCCTCCTACTGCCTCATCGCGGCCCACGGGCTTTTGTAAGGCGACAATAGCGGCTCCGGTAGTCAACCGATTATGAATTTTTTTGAGCAGGCCTCCGACCTTATAATGTTCATCATGTACTTCCAGGAAATCAATGATGTTCAAGCCATCCGGCATTATGGCATCGTGAAAATTCTCTGTCCGGTGTCGCATGGCTATTTTTTGCCAGCTTTCCAGGGGGGCATCGTACTTAGAAAGCCGTACTTTCAGCTCTGGCGCGTGAAGTTCGCTCGAAAAATAAAAAACCTTGTGTTTATCCATATTCAATCGCGATAGGTTAAAGAGAAACGCTGTTTTCCCTGCGCTTTTCTCCCCGGCCAGAATCGCCACATTTCCGGGCATAAGTGAGACAAACTGTTCAATCTGAAAGGGCCATGCAATGTCCATCGCGTTAGACGACGCATTTAGGAAATCAATCGTCTCGGATTCAGTCTCAATACGGCGGAAACATCCGTTCTTTGCCCCGCATCTTTCGATAACTCCCTCATCGACCAGACGGCTCAGAGTTTTGGAAATTTGCTTCCTGTCGTCACGATGACGACACTTTGACGACAAACCCAAAAAATTGACGACATCTGACGACAAAAAGGCCCCGTATGACGACACTACGAAGGCCTTAACCTCGCTTGCAAGGCTCTTTTCTTGGGTGTTTTTTCGACTTAGGGCAGACTGAATTTTGCGCTCGGTTTCCTTTTCGGTAAACGGCGGAGAACATTTTGACGCGAAGAAATTTAGATAAATTTCAATATCTTTTCGAGGCATGTTGCCTTTGACTAGATGGTGCGCAAGATGGAAAAGACTGACGTCCCGGCCCGGTTCATCAAAGCGTATGGCGACACTTGACGACACCTCAGAATCAGCATTTTTATGACGACACCCGTATAAGGAAATAGAGTTATTTATATTGGCATCATTTTCTATATACTTGCTGGCCTCCTGACCTGGCTCTGGCAAAAACTCAAAATCAGAGATATCGTATGCCCTGCCTGCATCTGCGTGGCATTTGACGGGTCTCGGTTTTTTGTACACAGGTTTAACGTTTTGTGTGTCTGGTAGGCGCAGGACGTGTGAGGCATCGCAAACGTTCAGATCTGCGTGTAGGCTTGTAGCCAATTGCCTGTTTAGTGCTTCGACGGCTTCGATATCCTCTTTGCCGTACCTTTCCTTGAACATCCAGTAGACATGATACCCACCCCCGGATTGCACTAAAAAGGTGGGCCGCAAAGGGAAGTCGTGCAGGTGTTTGTCCGCATCTGCCTTTTTGGTGGTTTTGAAGTCAATATCAGCCCAGACGCAAGGGATATCCACAATATGCTCTTTAGTGCCGCCGCCGTTCCTTGTGGCCACAGTAAAGTACACATTCTCCGCAACATATTTTTGGCAGAAACGATCAATGCCTTTGAAGTCATCAAGAGCAAAGAAACTTCTATGCCCGCATGGGATTGCTCTCAATTCAACTTGTCCTTCGCAATACTTAAATAATTCCGTCAAAAATTCTTTTCGGCTTATTGCCTTCATTTCCAGCCCTCACAACAAAATTTACTTCGACCACTTAACGCGTTTATTCGCCCCAAAAGAGCACAGACACCCCTGCACTGATGTCCCGTGAAACCTATGACAAGCAACGTTTAGGGCCTCCAGAAAGTCATACATGAGTTCAGGTGTTGCCCATCGTTTGCTGAACACCTGAAAGATCCAATCTAAAACCTGGCCCGGCGTATTGCATCGCTCAAGGTCTACCTCGTACTTATGTTGGCCTGTGTCGAGTGTGATCGTAAGGGTTCGCTCATTGATCTGTGCTGCGGAGCCATCTCGCAGTTTGCCTAATGGAGCCATCTCCGCTAATTGTTTAAAATTGATCGCCTGCATAAACTTTCCCCCCTTTCATTTCTGCAAAAACGAGAAGCCTATCCAGGTAATTTGAGAGCCTGGACGTGTAGGGTAGCGCCGTGATTAGCCAGCCCAACCACTTGAATCCCTCAAATTTGATCTGGATGAATTGTATTCGGTTCAATGTAGTTATCCTCTTGGGAATCAGGAAAAAGCTCATCAATTGGCTTGCCTAAATATCGAGAAATATTTTGCTTTATTTCCTCATTAGGAGAAATCCAACCATTGACGATTTTGCTGACTTTGGCTGGGTCCACTCCCAAAAGACGTGAGAGATCAAACTGTTTTATCCTGCGCTCAACCAAGGCGACCTTTAATGGAATGTTCATGATTTTTTCTCCTTAATGGGTTGTTCAGGTTCATCAAAAAGTTGTTGCCGTCTCACCATTAGAAAAAGGGAAAACAAGAAAATCTTTATTTTCGGGAACAAAAAAAGCCCTGCAAGTTAACCTTACAGGGCTAAGAAGGGCGCTCGTTTGTGTATTCTAGTTTTTTAGCTTCACGAAGGCGTAAATATTAGGGCAGGCGTCCCAGGATTCAAAGTTGTCTGTTCTAAAAGCGGTTAGCATGGCCTTGTAACAAGCCGTATCTCCGCATTTTTTGCATATCTTCTCGATATCTTGACAAAGTAGCCTTGCTTCAGGATCGGTATATATTGAACTCCCATCCAGCCCCTGCTGGGAGTTCCAATCTTCAATATAAACCCTTTTGCCATCTTCATTAGGTTCTGCCTTGATCAGCACGTTTTTCTGCGTTGTTTGCTCAAAATCAAGGAGGTCTTTCCAGGTATTTTTGTCATCCCTTCCTTTTAAGTTTTTAACCCTTTGTTCTAATGTTTTATGGATAAGTCTTTTCCAAATATCTTTATCGTATTGTTCGCCGGTGATCAGCTTAAACCCCTTGTAATATCTTTTTTTTGCGAGATCATCTGATATGCCCAATTCCCGCGCAATAACCGAGAACGGCTTGTTTGCGTTTCGTTCATCCCAAATCCTGTAATAGTCCATTCTTTTATCAAAATGGGGCCGTTTCTCTGAATTTCCTTCTTTATCTTCATCAATTTCAAGGACAGCCCGTGCACTTGTAACGAATTCCTTCACTTCGTCAGTAATTTGCCCTAGGTTTCTTTCAGGGTTAATGTCGATTGTCAGTTTAATGTAATGATCATCCCATATTGGAGTAAAACAGTCTGGCTTTTCTTCGCGCCATTCATAACCCACGGCCAATGGGTTTTTAAATATGGGCCATTGGAGCATCTGATCTTGGGAAATATCTATGGACGGATGGTATATCATTTCCAGTCCAAATCGGTCCCTGATAGCTTCTGCCTCTAAGGTCAATTCCGCAAACGTGTCTAAGGTGCCATTTTCGTCAAATGCTTGAGCATGAGTTTCGCAGAATTCTATGTAATCTATGTTTCGTCTCGTTCTCTCCCATTTGTCTTTGAGAGATGTCTTAAGCCAATTCAGTGTACCTGTTTTCATGCTGTCCCTCCACTAGACCAAGACTCCACTTTGAAGATGTTGGGGCCAGGCCGGTAGTGGAGATCCCGGCTTTTCGGGTGCGACCCTATGCCCCACAGGTTGTGTTCAACTAGATCATAAACTACAAGACGCAATCAACGATTCCTATGCCTTATGGTCAATAAAGCTCGTTCGGAGTCACATCAATTGTTGTAAAGCCCGTCATATACGCAAAAAGGAGGAATTCTGTCTCATCAAATGAATTTGTTGTCTCTTTATCGGGATAATATACGCCCCCTGCTTTTTCTGAAGGCCGATAGTGGTGGCTTATATCCCAAGAATATTCTTCTACTCCAGCGTCTTTAATCAACCTCGATACCCTGCCTTTGACGCTGTGCTCAAGACCCTCAACAACCAACACGTATTCTCTGACAACCTCATAAAGGTACGTATTCATAAAGTGCTCCTTTCGTAGTTGGTAAAAAGTTGATTTGTACAGGGAGCATCATAAATTATATCCATAGACGCTCGGCAAAACCACACATTCCATCCCCCCTTTTTGTGACAATTTGTGACAAAAATTAAAGTTATTGACTATTTTCTTTATAATGCTTATAATCACCAAACCAAAAAAAATCAAGAAGTTAAATAGTTCTAGTATGTTGCCGAAACCCCTTTAAACCGAATGGGGTTCAGGGGGCCGGAGGTTCAAATCCTCTCGCCCCGACCAAAAAAGAACGCGATGAGCGGGTTGAGCTTGAGGCCGACCCGCTTATTTTTTGGGTAGTCAAAAAGTTTCATGATGGGAAGGTCCTTGTTTAGTCGGACTTATGTCTGTCTAATCGGCTTATGGCCTTCGCAATCACAGCTGCCGACACCCCTAATTGACGTCTTGTCTCGGTCAGTGAGACTCCGTATCGGTAAACAAAGACCTCTGCCAACTGATGCCTTACCTTTGATATTTCCCACCGCCGGTTTACTGCCTTCAGTGCTTTTACGCTGATGTTTTCCTTCTTGCAGAGGGTATCCACAAGTGAAGCCGCGCCTTTCATGCGCTCTTGGGCGGAAAATTGTTTTCTTGTTGCGAGAGACAAAATCTTGCCGGTCTCGATCGTCATCAACGATATTTCTTCGTTCAATGCCCCGGACAATGACATGATGCAGGCTTCCGGAGGCATCTAGCCTGGCCCCTCTTGGCATGGCTCAGTTTCCGTCAATCTGATCTATCCTTGCGTACGAAATTAGGTTAAAAAAACTCAAGGGTGTTTTCTTGGCACGGCTTTTTTGCTTTTTGCCCGTCTTCGCCAAGGCTACGCCGCGGCAAGCCGATGACATAACATGGATTATCAGATGGCCATAAAGCCGGGCGGGCGGGGGTTAAGAATGGTATCGGGCTGAAGGATGCGGCAGAGGAAGACCCAAAGGGGTTGAAGCCCGCAGCCGAAGACCATCCGCTTAAGTTCATTGAGCCTGTTCTCATTTGTTGAGGAAATCGTTGGGGCTAATGCCGGCCTCTTTAAGGATTGCTCTGAGGGTGCCCTCTGGGATGTCTTTGGAGTGATTGGGCACGGTGGTGTATCGATCCGTGCGTTGGTTGTACCAGATCTCGTGACTTCCGGCAGCTTGCCTGTCGAAAACAAAGCCAAAGGCTTTGAGGCGTTTGACAATCTGCCGGTAACTAAAACCTGCAAGCCTGCCCATGCTATGCACTCACGATGAGCGGATAATCGAAGGAGTCTCCGATCTGTGTGAGTTCGGGTTTGTTCTGCCTCTCTGCCCGTGCTTCCAGCAGTTTGCGTGCAACATCTCTGGCAATCTCTAAGGCTTCTGTGGCCGTACGTCCCTGGGCTACGAGACCCTGTACATCCTTTGAGGTGGCCAAGTACACGCCTTCCGGCAGTTTTTCAATGTGGATATTTACGATTTTTTCCATAACAAATTTTTCTCCTGTGTTGCTCAGGGACCGATTTTAGCTCTTACGTGGCCGCCGAGGAATGGGTCCAGCGTTTTGCATCATGTTTGAGCAACATACCTTCGATAAGTTCTTTGATTACGGCTTTTTCTTCGGGATCCAGCTTTGAAACGGCTTCAAAATGGAACCGTAGATCCTCATCAGGCCCCCTGCCTTCGCCTCCAAACAGTAGCACATCTGCGCTCACATTCAATGCAAGAATGATCTTGCGAAAGACTTCCAAGGTGGGCTGAGAGGTGCCAGCCTCGTATCGTTTTAATTGAGAGACATGAATGCCGAGCTTATCGGCCATCATCTGTTGTGTAAAGCCGCTCTTTTTGCGAAGGGCAGCCAATTGTCTGGGAAATGACATAATCATCACCGTGAGTAGTTTATTTTGCATTAGTTTACCTCATGGATTTTTTATGCTTGATAGAAAGTACCATATTAGATACTAAAAACGAACCTAAATTACAACTTGACAGATTTTTATAGGGGGGATTTTCGGCAGGAAAAAAGGCCATCAACTTTGTGACTTTGGCCGGTCCTCGAGTTGATGGCCTCAGGAAGGGTCCCAGAGGCATCAAAGCTTCTGAAACCGCTTTGTTTTTCTATCGTATCTCCCCCATTGAATCAAGAAAGATCCGCCTTCGCTTAAGCTACGGCGGCAGGCGATCTTCATTGGAACCCATCAGCCTTTGGCGGAACTTGGGGGAACTTGAGGGACGGGTTTGACTTTTTTAACTTCTTTCAATTTCAATCGGGAGAAGCCCACCGGGGGTATTTCGGGGACATCCTGGACTTTTTTAACCTGCTTGGCTTTTCTTGGTGTTTCCAAGGCGGCGAAAGAAAAAGCAGGGGAACTCAATAGTCGCCAAAACACTGCAGTGCCGAAAGAAGATGAGCGCTTGGGCTGTGTGAGCCTGGTGCTTTTTTCTTTGAAGGCCGATTTTGAGAAGCTTTTGGGTTCTGGTAGAGAAGTTATTCGTAGTGAGTCCACATGCGGATGACTTTTATGGTCTTGATATCGTCCAGAACCTGATAGACGAGTCTTTGTTGGATGTTGATTCTCCGAGAATAGGCTCCTGCAAGATCTCCCACCAGGCGTTCATAAGGCGGCGGGGTTTGGAAAGGATCTTTTCTGAGAATGTCCAGAAGGGGTTCTGCTTTTTGGCGAAGCCCTGACGCCTCAAGTTTTTCTGCATCCTTTCGGGCCCGCCAAGTAAAGACCAGTTTCCAAGTCACCAGTCAAGGTCCTCGCTGCATTCCTCCACCGGTGTTTTGAGCCCTTTTCTGATGGATTCCCTCATGCCGGGCGCCGAAAGAAGGTAGAGCGTCTCTTGAATCGCCCGCCAGTCATCTTCCGAGACCAGGACCGCATTGCTCCTTTTCCCAGTGATCTGTATCGGTTTGTGGGAGGCTGCGGCCTCGTCCATGAGCTTGTAGAGCCTGGCTCTTGCCTGGCTTGCCGTCAGGGTTGTCATATGAATCACCTCTGCACAAAGCGTACGCTATTTCGTACGTTATGTCAACTAAGTCGCGCATCAGAACATGGTGGGCCAACCGCATAGAGTCTTGGAAATGACGAAAGATAATGAGCCTCTTCATGGGGTTGCGAATTGTCCCATGACCATCGGAAACAAACGATTTCCTGAAAATTGCGGGATGTGCCCGGATGTGCCCTCAACAGGTCTATTTGATGTAATCGACAAGAGTGAACCAGCTATTGCTGTCGGCATACATCTGGCGCACTGAAAGCCTGCTATTTGACGCGATCTCGTCGATGTGATCGGTTGTAAATTTGTGAGAGTTTTCTGTGTGAATGCTTTCCCCCTTTCGGATTTCCAAGGCTCCATCAAAAAACGGTGATGTGACGGTCATGTCTTTTCTGGCGACCAAATGCATCTCGATCCTTTGCTTTGCCTCGTCGAAAAAAGCATAATGTTTAAAGTCTCCTAAATTGAAATCTGTGCCTATTTTATTGTTGGCCACATTCAAAACGTTCTTGTTAAACCGAGCGGTGACACCTTCTTCATCGTTGTATGCTTTCTCCAGTACATCCTTGTCTTTGACCATATCCAGCCCCAGTAAAAGGCGCTCTCCTTTCCTCATGAGTTTTCCTAACTTTTTCAGGAGCTGAATGGCATCTCGTCTGTCGAGGTTTCCGATTGTGCTACCGAAAAAACAGAAGACCCTGTTTTCATATGGTGAGACCAGATCGAGATGCTGCATGAAATCGGCCACAATTCCACTTATCTCGATGATGCCGAACCTCTCCCGAAGCTTGCATCCGGAATCATTTATAGCGCTCTTGCTTACATCAAACGGGATATAGGTTAATGTTTCGAGCGTTTCCCGCGGCAGCGTTGTCAGTAGAATCGAAATTTTTGAACAATCACCGCTTCCCAACTCCACAAGCGACGCATCATCGGCACCCTCCATCAGTTCTGATGCGTGTAATTTCAAGATCCACTTTTCGGTTCTACTCGGGTAGTATTCGTCCAACCGGGTTATCTGTTCAAATAGCTTGGATCCTGCTTCATCGTAGAAAAATTTACTTGTTACGTACATTGGGTCAGCCATGAGCCCGGACAATATCTCCACGTCTTGACTGCCTACGGTCATCCCCCATGACATCTCCTCTGCCTGCATCGCAAGGTTTCTTTGCATTTCATCCTCTATACTGGCTCACCGACAGCGACCGGATTCTCTGGATCGTTAGACCACTCATACCATCCACCGTCATAAACCGCGATGTTGCGCCATCCTATCAAGTAGGCGTTTAAAAAAGCTTCACTGGCTCGCCAGCCGGTTCCGCAGTACAATGCATTGAATTGTTTTGCAGTGATCCCCGACTCTTTCCACATGGTTTTGATTTCGTGGTATTCACGGGTCGTAAGATCGATATTCCGATAGTTCTCCATGTGGTAGGCATCGCTGCCGCAATTGCCAAATACCGCGCCCGGGATACGACCTTTTTTGAAAATGTAATGATACCCACTCACTTTGCCAATGAACTCATCCCAACTCCTTACACTGATTAAGTTCCCATTGTCCGATTGTAAGAGCTCTTTTGCCTGTGGTGTATCAATGAAAATCTCCGGCCTGGAAGGCACGCTTACGCCGAACTCGGATACCGGCTCAGGCGGCGTTTCTTCTGTAGCGATGGCATACCCCTCATTTCCCCAAGCAGCGATACTGCCGTTCAACACCCGGACATCCCTAACACCTGCATACATCATGAGGACGGCACAACGTATTGATCCCAAGTGTCCCGCTTGGCTGCCTGGATGAGGATCGCTGTTGCGTGGGCTTAAAAACCTTCCATATACCACCACCGTTGTATCAGCAGAAATCCCTATCCGCATCAACGCTTGTTTCAGTTCTTCCGGCGATCGTCGATTCCATGTATCCGGAGATTCGAGGTCGCGGGTGTCGAGCGCTATGGCGCCGGGGATATGGCCGATGTCATAATCCGCCCTGTTCCTGTAATGGCAGTGACAAATCGCGTACCTTCCTCCGTTGAAACCGGGCGGCCGTTCTCCTGCACCGAGCTGACGGACCCATCGCGGATAGACCAGCTTTTCGAAACGGGCCATTCGCTCCATGGGCAAGGATTCGGTAGCAGACCACTCATCAACAAAGCCGGTGTACACATTCACCTCTTTGTAACCCGATCTCACAAACTTTTCCGCCACTTCCCGCTCATCGTCCCTCGTGTAGCCATACACTACTATCTGGTGATTAGGTAAGATGCCTCTGGCTTTCACTATCTCGTCCCAGTCTTCTTCATCGGTCCAACCGACGGGCAAGGTTTTTGCCCCCCTTATATGACCACCCCGCGGTTCTCCTTCCAGGGCCCAGCCATTGTACGCATCGACAGGTCGAACGTCGCAAATACGGAATGATTCATTGTCAATGATCTTCTCCAGCTCTTGCTTAGAAATATCGTTCACCAATCGGCTCGTCTCCATACGCATTTGGCTCTTTTCCAATTCCATTATCGATTCAAGTCCTGTGAAAGCCTGAACATGCCTTTTGCTTCTGAAAGCCTATGGCCTGGAGTTTGGATCAGCCGATGTTCAATCATTAATAATCCGCGAGCATTCATAGTTATACCCCTTTAACGACACGCCCCCTCGACTACCCTCAGGAAATACACAAAACCAAGCGTTCAACTCAAATGGTTTGAGCCACACACAGGTTTATAAGGGAAAAAGCTTAGGGAAACAAAATGCTTTTCCCATTTCATGCCGCATCATTGCACAGTTTGTAGCTCCGTTAGTGTCGCCACAAATACAGCATTCTTTTAAAAACTGGCAAAAAGCCACTATTCTGAAGCCGACGGCCGGAGTTCTTTTAGTTTATTGAGTCAGGGAGTTATCGATTCTATCCCCAGTAATTACACTCCACCGGACAGGTTTCTATCGCCTCTTCGATGAGATCTTCAGGGCCGCCTTCCAGCTTAATCACCTTGGCTTTTTCAATATCTTCTTCCAACTTGAAAACTTCTGGACAGATCTCTTCACAGGACCCACGCCCAATGCATTTTTCTTCGTCAATCTACGAGACACTTCCTACCTCCTTGCCTCTGAGAAATCAGCAAATTATTCCGCGCCTCGGGCGTCATCGCAGGGTTCATCTTCGTTATAACCTCTGGCTTGTTCGGCACTCGGTGCGACCGTGCAATGCGGTAGGGGCTGTTGAACCAAATGGTTAAGGGATGCCTTTATAAAAGCCGGAAGATCCCCAGGGTGCCGGCTTGAAATGAGATTTCCATCCACCACCACTTCCTGATCCAAAAAATTAGAGCCGGCATTTTTGATATCTTGAACGATCGACTTCCAGCCGGTTACTTTTCGTCCCCGAAGGACATCTGCCGTAATCAATAGTTGCGGGCCATGACATATTGCAAATACCGGTTTGCCACTCTCGAAAAAATCTTTAGCGAATTGAACAGCTCTATCGTCTGCCCTTAGTCGATCTGGAGAATATCCACCAGGTATCAAAAGTGCGTCAAAATTATCTACTGATACATCCTCCACGGATTTCTCGATCTTAACTGGAGTATCCTTTTTCTTTCCCTTCACTGTCTCACCGGACTTTAGGCCTACATGAACAAGTTTATGTCCGGCATTTAGAAACTCCTTTGCCGGCTCTGTATATTCTGAATCCTCAAATAAGTTGTCTATAATAACAGCGATTTTGCTCATTACATCCTCCTTATTAGGTTTATCTTTCATTAACAACGTGCTCATCATTGCGGGAGTAGTGGGAAAAAACAATGGGTTGAAAGGTGTATTTATTGAAAACGGAGATGGTATTTTAGTACCTTAAAAGCTGTAGGAAAGGGTTTTCGATCTCAAGTGGAACAGGCAACGGACAACGGCGGGCTGACAGTTTCGTGTGCTTGCCAAACTATAAAAAACAAAGATTACTGAATGTTATCTACAAAAAATGGGGATTTTCAAAAACCCAGCGTCATTGCAGATCGTAACCATTAGGGCAGTCCGAATTGGGATAGTATTTAAACCAATATCATTCACTTTCGACAGGTATTATCTTTGCCGATGAAGATTCTCTCCGAAGCACCTTCAGAGGACGATATTGTTCCGACACCCACCATTTTTTTGCCTGTTTCAGCGTCTCAAACTCAATAATGAGGGATCTTTGGGGATCTTATGGATGAAAGAAGAATGGGCGGTTACAAGGCCATTGGATATGAGATCGATGAATAGGGCTGCGGGATGCAATGCCATCATTTCAGGTCTTCCAGCATCTTTCGTATTGTTTCCAGAAGCTGAGGTATCTTATTTTTGCAAGTGTTAAAGACCGCCACGGCATTGACATCCGTATAGTGGTGAGTCAATATATCTCGCATCCCTTTCGCCTTTTTCCAGTCAATGTTCGGGTAGGTCTGAAGTAGCTTCCCTGCGGTAATTTTATCTAGATTTTTCAGTGATTCGCCGATAACGATCAACATCATACAAATAGCATCCATTTTTTCAACACCAGCCGAGCTGTCGGTGAAGTCTGAAACTTGGCGAATGGCCTGAAAGCGGGAAACAATTTTAGCGGCAGCCTCTTCTATCTGATGCAAAACTTCTAGGACAAGTTCCGTGTCATGCATACACCGCCTCCGAATCGATTCTTTTCTTCAAAAATTGATTCATCCTCTCCCGATAAGTCACGAGGTCAACCGGGCGGTGAAGCCGCTCTTCAAGTTCGTTCTTAATGCCAGCCAGCATGAAAAGGTCCGGTTGATCAATCCGAACTACAATATCCACATCGCTGCTTTCTCCGGCATCGTCGCGTGCAGCAGACCCGAAAACACCGATAGTAAGAATGCCGTATTCTTCTGCAAATTCTTTCTTGTATTGTCGCAATATTTCGATAATTTTTTTTCTACCCACTTTTATTTTCTCCACAAACGAAGATGCCCATTACCCTGTCGGTCCTATAATATCTTAAATCGATTGACATTTTTCCTAAATTATATCCGTTTCGATTATGCTTGTCAAACATCGTTGTAATGTTGTCTTGGGGTATTTCGGGGAGATCCTGGATTTTTTTAACCTGCTTGGCTTTTCTTGGTGTCTCCAAGGCGGCGAAAGAAAAAGTAAGGAGTTCAATAGTCGTCAATAGACTGCAGTGTCAAGTTGATTGTTGCGGCCTGACGCTCTTGTTCGTGTTGACGGGAGACGATACCCTAACGTTGCAAAAGTCGAGGATGCCGCAGATTCAAGGCGGCAAGGGTGAGGCTGTAGTCGGCTACGCCGAACTCTTGCCAACA
>JAFGFW010000046.1 GCA_016930875.1 Deltaproteobacteria bacterium
CCAGCGTGCGTAGGGCTTGTTGATTAGGGCCTACTTACTTATGTGTTGCAGGAAATGTTTCATGGTGCTAAGAGTCTGAGATAAACGTATGGCTGAAAATACTCTAGGCAAGTTCGGAACGAACGTCCCGGTTCTCCCCACCCGAGAGCTGAAACTTAAACGGATATAGCAGGATGTAAATCTTTGCTATCCACCCAACCTTTTGAAATCTCCGAATTTTTGTGATATCCAGATAGAATCAGAGCTGAGGGCCATGGTTTTTCTAAAACCGATGATCGACAAGGCAACAATCGTGGAGACCGTATGGGGCGCATACTATTATTTGTCCTAATCTTAGCAGCTTTGTCCTGTGAAGACAGATCATCTCCACCGGGCACAACAGACACAGTCCGCTCACCTCAGATCCGCTTTGATAAGCGCTCTGAATTCGGTCGCATTCTGGTGGTGGACGAAGGCGGCATGCGCAACCTCCGGTTTGGTACCGAAGACGCTGGCAACCAGAGCACGATCTCACTTTCAAGTCCCAGCGCAGTTCCAATGGAGTATATCCGTTTTGCGATGCTCGGTATGGCGTTAACTCCCCAACGCGAGCGTGCACTCATGATCGGTTTAGGGGGTGGCGCCTTCACGACGTTGTTACGACGACACTATTCCACCTTGTGGATCGACGTCGTGGAGATTAATCCAGTTGTAGTCGAGGCCGCCAAGAGATTCTTCGGTGTGCGAGAAGACCCACGCTTTCGTATCCACATAGAGGACGGCGCCGCTTTCATACAGCGAACGCAACGTTTATATGACCTGATTTTCCTTGATGTACATACAGGAGACGCTATGCCCGAGCACCTGGCTACGGTCGAGTTCTTCAACGGGGTCAAGGCGAACTTGTCCACCGGTGGAGTCGCAGTTCTTAATGTCTGGGACGAGGGAGAGAGAGAAACGCTAATTAAGAGGAGCTTCCGGGCCACGTTTCCAGCGACGGCGTGTATCCGAAGCACAGATGGCTTCAATCTGGTTCTCTTCGGCAAGGCTCTTGGGACAATGCCAGCGCATGCGGATTTGGTGACAGCAGCCCGCCAGCTCACATCGGATTTGGGCCTATTCTTTGATCTCGCCAAAGTGGCTGAGCGACTGAGGATAGAGTGCTCAGGACCATAGCCTGGGTGTCCATTCCGAAAGTTTAAAGTAGAAGTGGCGGTAGGCACAGATCTTAACAAGATTTGCGATATGGGTCAGAAATCTTTAGCAAAATCGTTTGGTTGGCAAGTGTAACAGTTGGCAAGACATCTCGAATCTTCCACCGCCGGCTTCGACCCATACATATCTTTGGCCTTGAATTGGTGATGACTGGAGGGTTCCCGCCTTTGACAACTCATAGCCGTCTAATGTATCATGGGTTTAAATGATAGCAAATCCTATGAAAACACCATAAACTTCACCAGGAAGCCCTATGGGACTGATAAAGGCTCCATGCGTCGTATTGAAGATGCGTTTGCTTGGAGCCTTTTTTATTTTCATGGTAATCGGAGGATCTCCTGATGGCTAACAAACCGACTTACAAAGAATTGGAACAACAGGTTAAGGAGTTGAGGAGGCAAGCCGTTAAGCTGGAGCGGGCGGAGAAGGCACTGAAGGTTGAGCGGAAAAGGCTGTTTGCCCTTCTTGATGGGCTCCCGGGATATGTCTATCTTCAGGGGCCGGATCATTCTATCCGTTTTGCTAACCGCTCCTTCCGGGAACGCTTTGGAGAGCCGGAGGGGAGAGCCTGTTACCAAGTTATTACGGGGCGAGATAAGCCTTGCAAGTTGTGCCGACCGTTCAGTGTCTTCGAGACAGGAAGGCCGCTAGAGTGGGAGTGGGTCCGGGGCGATGGGAGGGTTTATCAGATCTACGACTACCCTTTCTCGGACATCGATGGTTCACCACTGGTGCTTGAATTGGGCATCGACGTTACCGAGCGCAAGCATGCGGAAGAGGCGCTGCGGCGGAGTGAGAATAAGTATAAAACGTTGCTTGAACATCTTCCACAGAAGATATTCCTCAAAAACAACGCCTTAGTCTATTTATCCTGCAATGAGAACTATGCTCGAGATTTGAACATCAAGTCAGAAGAGATTCAAGACAAGACAGATTACGACTTCTTTCCAAAGGCTCTGGCTGAAAAATACAGAGCCGACGATAAGAGAATTGTTGCCTCAGGGAACACAGAGGATATTGAAGAGAAGTACCTCCAGGATGGACAAGAAGTGTGGGTCCATACAGTCAAAACGCCTATCAAAGATGAAAAGGGAAATATCACAGGTGTGTTGGGCATTTTTTGGGATATCACGAAGCGCAAGCATGCGAAAGAGGCGCTCCGGGAGAGCGAAGCGCAGAAAAGGGCAATTCTTGACGCCTCAATCGATAGGATTCGTTATATTGATAAGGACATGAGAATCATTTGGGCCAACAAAACAACAGCTGAGGCATCCAACATGTCTCCCGAAGACTTGGTAGGTCAACTCTGCTTCAGACTTTTCGTTGGTAGAGATACGCCGTGTGAAGAATGCCCGACGAAGAAATCACAGGAAACCGGTCGGCTTGAAAGAGCCGTCATTCGTTACCCCCGAGTTAGGGGCATAGAGGGGGAAAGTTATTGGGATAATTATAGCGTACCTATTAAAAATGAAGCAGGCGATATTGTGAGCTTTATCCAGATTGCCAGGAATATCACTGATCAGAAGCGGGCCGCAGAACATATTCGGACTCTTACCCATGAGCTGATAAAGGCCCAGGAAAGAGAACGTCAGAAGATTTCCTGTGAGTTGCACGACAGCGTAGCACAAAATCTTGCCACAGCAAAAATCATCTGTGAAACGCTTTTTGTTAATCAGCCGACAGTCCCCCGCGAGATAAGGCATAGGGTGTCCGAATTGTCTAAGATTCTTCACGGATCCATTACAGCTGTGCGCGATCTGGCATATGACCTACGCCCCTCCGGTCTGGATCAATTGGGGCTGATCCAGACTACTTTTCAGTATTGTGAGGATTTCTCTGAAAAGACTGGGCTAAGCGTTGACTTTTCTTCCGCTGGTATGGATGATTTGAAAATGGATTCTGACACCGAGATCAACCTATACCGCCTGGTGCAAGAAGGTCTTAACAATGTCAGGAAGCATGCTGAAGCCACCCGTTCAATTGTGAAGCTAGTCTTATCTTTGTCTAACATTATCCTTCGGATAGAAGATAACGGCAAAGGTTTTGATGCGAACGACCGGTGGGTTACAGCATCGCAGGAGAAGCAATTGGGACTCACTAGCATGGAGGAAAGGGTTAGCCTGCTTGGAGGGACAATGACTATTCAATCCAGTCCAATGCGGGGCACAAAAATCTTTATAAAAGTTCCCTATGAGAGGGAAAAAGATTGACACAAAAGAAAACTATATTGATCGTTGATGACCATCCCCTTTTTAGGGAAGACCTCAAAGCTATTATAGGATGCGATGCCAGGTTCGAGGTGGTTGGGGAGGCAGGAGGAGGGCGCGAGGGACTCCAGGCGAAATTTAGGGGACGGGCGAAATTTAGGGGACGTTCGTGCAGAACGTGCACAATTTTTCTCTGCCCCCAACGTGCAAGGTCGGCCACAACTGATTGTTTCACAGCGAAGATGCAATGCAAGATTTGATTTAGCCGCAGACACACGCTGACTGACGCTGACAAATAGCTGGCCGAACTGGCCAGCTATTAACTGTCATGCCCTTCGGGCAATGTCTGTCCCGCCTGCGGGACTGATGGTTTTCATTTGCAACGTTAGGGTTTAAGAAACCCAATATAACCTCTCACTGAATTAGACAAAAAATATCTTTCCCGTTTCTGGACATCAGGTTCCATAAGTTCAAAGGCCTTTAGATCCGGATCCTTTTCCAGAAGACGATCCACGCATCTAGTGACAAGGTCATTATCTCCTGACGGGATTTCTTCCTGGACAAGGTCTTTCCATCTTAGAATCTGCTCCCGAAACCGCTCCAGCATCTGGTGCGAGCTGGGGGCATCTCCCCAATGGGCGTAGCACATGTGCTGGTCGTCAAAGGCCCTCAAACGATCTATGCTCGCCAAGAAGACTTCCAGAAAGAACCTGGGAGGAGTGGCTGGGCGCAAGTAATCAATATCTTGGATGGAGTAGTAATTCCCCCCGGCCTCACCGGCAAAAAGATGCCCCCCGTAGCCAAAACACAGATGGTGGGGGGCATGGCCCGGGGTATCAATAACGGCAAGGTTATCTATGTCGGCCTCGGTGTGGGAAATGAATTTCTCATGTTTCACGGCTCCAGGGGGGCCAAACGCCTCGGCAATCTCGGCAAGGACCTTGCGACTCCCCTCCCAAAGCCTTGTGGGATCCACAAGGTGTTTTATCCCTTTTTCGTGACACACAACCCTGGCCATAGGAAAACGCTCAAGACATTTGGCAAGTCCGCCTGCATGGTCAATGTGTATGTGCGTAAGAAGAATGTAATCCACCCTGTCCAGGTCCATTTTTTCCAGGGTTTCGATCAGGCTGTCCGCTGAATTGGCTGGGCCCACATCCACGACAAGATTGAGGTCTCCCCGATATACCCACGAACCGATGAAACGGTCAAAACCAGGAATGTCTTGTTTGATTCCTATGAGTGTGCAAGTGTCTTTTTTCAACACAAACCTCCAGGCCACCTCTAAAAATTGTCTATCGCCCCGATTATTGCGTTATGCTCAATGTGCTTCGCGAATCTTTCTGATATCTTCAACAATTGGGTCTTTTTTTATGTTCATTCTCCTTCAAGCTCCTCTGGAGAGCATATTACGGGGCAATTCATACCCATTTTCTTCAGCAACCCTGGCAATCCCCTTTTTTCATCTTTGCGTTATTGATGTGATGAAAGTTCCAAGTCACAAGAAAGTCCATGCCGTTGATGATAGCCAAAGCAAGCTGCGATATGATTTCCTCCTTTAGCCTCTTTCCAAAACCAGTCCCGATATGTATTTGGACTCTCAAGTAGTTAAGAATGTCCCCTTTAGTGTCTTGTTCGGCCTTTTGTTACGATGACAATACTCGGGAATTAGAACATTATGGGGTCTATACGCAATAGGACTTCCTGAAGTAGATCTTCCGGGCATTTGCTAATGAGAGCCGCCTTTCTAGCTCTGTAATCAAGAGAACGCAACTGATCTGACATGATCACCCCTGTGACTTTTTTACCTTTGGGTATGGCTACATAGAATGGATTTTTACGCTTTGTGTTGCTGATGGGGCAAACAAAAACAAACCCCAACTTTTTATTAAAAGCGCTATGACTTACTACTAAAGCTGGCCTGCTTCCCTTTTGTTCATGTCCAGCTTGTGGGTCAAAATTAAGGCGAATAAAATCTCCGCGTTTTGGGATATAGCCTACCAAACTTCCTCTCCTTCAGGTTTGCCCCATGAAACTTCTACGCTGGGCTCTTGCACTTGGGCGAGCAACTCGTCTAATGTGTATTTCTTTTGGTGAGACAAGGGCTTTAAAATCAATTTTCCATCCTCTAGTGAGCAACTTACCCGATCTTTTACGCCCAGATGGAGTGATTCTAATACGTGCTTTGGAAGTCGGATACCAAGTGAATTGCCCCATTTCCCAATTTGTAACTCCATATTATCTTGCATAGTTATACCTCCTTACATAAATGATATACATTGTATATCCGCAATAGAAGAATGTCAATTAAAAAATTGGTTTACTGGAATTGCTTTTGAGGCCTAACCCGCACACCTCGCATCTTTGGGGACATGCTTGACTAGTTTGACTTGGACCTTATTGGGGACCTCCTGTAATCGTCACCCTCGCAGACACCGTCAGATTAACATAAACAGAAGTCCAAGTAGTGATTCCTGAGAAATAAGTCCCCTTTTCTGGGCCTGAAACGGGAGAATTTTGGGGGACATTCTTTAGTTTTCAAGTTAATTCCGGTGTGTATATCCTCTGACCAACAGACCATTAAGCGCACCTGACGCGTTTATCTTTGACCTGTACAGCACGCGATAACCTTATGAAAAGACTTCGTCGACAGAAAACTTTGAAAGAAGAACAGCCCCCTTTTCCGTCTTCACCCCCAAAAGTTTGACAAATGCCAGAATGTCTACTAAATGCCTACTTGTAATGTAAAAAAGCAGCGTCCTGGGTAGTGCGTACCCTCCTTTCCCGTTCTAAACGTAGCTCATGGGAAATTGTTTTTTGGGACGCTGTGAGGGAGAACCAAGTAATGAGGCAAAACGCAAGAAACCTCAGGGTTGAGGAGGCAAAGCAGACTCAAGACACTGAGGGCAAAGTCTCCAAAGGTTCTTCAGGGGTGTGCTTGTTTCCCGCCAGGCTTGATACGGAGACGCGGATCGCCAAGGCAACTGCTAAGAAGCTTAACATACCCTTTGTGGATCCTTTGCGTGCGCATATTGAGCCCGCTGCTGTTTCTCTGATTGATTCACAGGTAGCCATGAGGCGGCAAGTTTTACCCATCCGCCTTGTCGATGATACGCTGCTGGTGGCCATGGCCTCTCCAGGCCAGTCAATTGCGGTCAGAAGTCTTGAACTCCTCACCGGGTGCAAAATTCGTCCCGCTGCTTCCCCGAAGAGCTCACTTCTTACGGTCCTGCGACAGGTCTACGGACAACCTGCGGAGGGCACTGTCAAACCCAGGCAGGAAGTGCCTCAAGCGACACGAGAAAAAGACACTGAGGAAGCGAGAACCAGGGCTCTCACCCTCTCTGTCATCTCGAACAAAGGGGGTGTGGGGAAGACACATTTTTCCATCAACCTTGCCTCTGCATTGGCTAAAACTGGAGCCAGAGTTCTTCTCATCGACGCTGATCTGGGTAGTGCGGACATTTCCAACAAGCTCGGCATCTTCCCTAAACATAACCTGCTGGATTTCCTAAATAAAGATAGTGGGCTGGAAAATCTCGTCGTGCCAACAAGATTCCACTTCGACCTTATATGCGGCGCATGCGGTGAATTGAGATTGGCCAATCTGTACTACGCCCAGAAGGTGAAGTTCCTCAGGCATTTCAAAGTGATAAGTCAGGGCTATGACTTTGCTGTCTTCGACCTTAGTGCTGGAATTGGACACGCAGTTCTCGATTTCGCATTAGGAGCTGATCAAACGGTGATCGTGACCACGCCCCAAGACCTAGTGTCCGGATACGCGTGTGCAAAGGCCGGTTTTTTCCGGTTTAAGCAGATCGAGGAAAGATTGGAGGGAAGACTTCCCAAGTATATTCCTGCGCTCACATTTTCTCCAATCTTGGTGATCAACCAGGTAAATCATCTTGAGCAGGGGGTCAAAATCTATGACGGGATTAAGAAAATTGTAGACAAGAGTATTAATACACGTGAAGCCCGGTTCCGAATGAAGCCTGAATATCTCGGAAGCATTCCGTACGACAGGAGTACTCTGCGCACAGCAGAGGAAAAAAGGCGTCCCTTTCTTCTCCACTGCCCCTATGTCAAGGCGTCCCAGTGTGTAGAACATATGTCAAAAAGATTCTACAAACCTGAGGACCCTTATAAATTGAAGGTAAGTTTTAAACATCCTTTCAGACGGTTTCTTGCAATAGCGGCTCAAAAGATTTAAGCTGCCCGCTAATCCTTTCACAGTTATACAGATCCACGCTGCTTGATGAGGGAACGGAATTGGTCGCCTCAGTTTATGCTGCCTTTCACCGTTAGAATTGGAAGTAGGCGAATCCGCGTCTGTCAATGAAAACATCTATCCGTTTTGAAAAATCGATACCCAACTGCCTGTCCAATGCTTGTCTTGCAAGAAACTCGCTGACCTTAAGATCCTGCTTTATTTCTGTTTTGTACTCACCCCGCAAGACTTCGGTTACCACACTACTAACGAAACCCGCCTTTTCTGCATCTTCCGGCCAGTAGTATGCGATAGTAACCACTTCGGATGTCGGAAACGCTGGGGCGCTTACTACGTTTTCTGCCTCGCCGGCAATTGTCATGCGAGAAGCCGTAGCTCTGAAACCCTTCTCAGATAGCTTCCGGACTATGTTTTCGGAAAAGTTCTTCGCCCAAATGCGGTAGTTTATGACAACCATATACTTAGAATTATTCTGGAATTCGGTTTTTTCCTTCTCTGTCTCTGTTTTTTTAGTGTTCAGTTCCGTCTTGTAGGCTGTAAATGCATCTTTCTTGACGGATTCTTCGGAGAGATCAGCAACATGTTTCTCAAGGCCCGCAAGCCGGAATTCTATTGGTTCTCTGTCTTTTCGGCCTGCTTCCTTCAAGTTGGCAGTGTTTGCTTCAAGCTGTTGTCTCAAGACAACGAATGTTTGGTTCAGTTCGGCTACCCTGGTCTGAAGTCCTTTTGCTTCCTCTTCATACAGGTTTGCTTTCTCAATCGCATCATTCATCTTGTCTGAGGCTCTCTGAGCAAGGTTACGTGCCACCGAAGCGGCTACTTCGGCGCTGGATGTCGCCTCCGTGGTTCGTTTAAGTTGATTCTCGATAAGATTGTCGACAGTGTCGCGAATCAAAAGTGGCACCCAGAAATAGCCAAAAACACCAAGGAAGGAACCAACAACCGCAATGGCGAGGACTACAAGCCAACACCTTCTTTTTGCCCACTTAATCTCATCTTTGAGGCTCTCAAGCACTCCTATCCGATTGAGACCATACATCTCTTCAGAGGAAGGCTCCCATTGCTCCTGTTCTTGGTTATCATTCGATGCTGTCATTTTTTGTGCCTCTGTTAATTTGGTTAGGGGCCTTCAAAGGGATATTCCATCACCCGGAAAAATACATTTGTCTACAAGAGGACAAGAGCTTGGGGCTCATCATGGAATCTCTTTATAATTGACGGCTTCGTAAAAAGTCCATCTGCGACGTTGCACTTCATCTTTCGTCATTGCGACGTACCGTATGTACGCCTCATTCCTCAAGATTCGCGCGCCTTGCATCTGGAGCTTTTTACTGTGCCGTCTGTTTGCGGACTTTTTACGAGTCCATCATAATTAGCTTTTGCGGGGAACAGAAAATCTTGGATTATCGCTATCATAACCGCGCTGTTTTTACAACGATTTCCAACGCGAGTTGACTTTTCAACCCATGACGACATTCATTGGAACATCAAATCACAGAGAGACCTCTTTGGGGACATCCGTGGCTAACACAACCTATTGGGGCAAACAGCAGACACGAAGGCTACGCGTTTTGTTTTCCCGAGAGGGTGTGAAGAACACCCCGTGTCTTCCATTCCTGTGAACGTATCCAACCTTTTGCGATCCCCAATTTTTTGTGATATCAATATAGAATCTGAATGGTCTCCTCCCATGCCTTAAGGGAGCCGTATTGACGTTGTCTTAGGGAAATGAGACCTTTGCAAAATGTTCTGGGGGATACGGGTTGACCAAGTTTACGGTTTGTCTTTTGTGGTTTCTGTGGATTAGTCCAGCAGCAGGTTCGTCTGAACAACCGGCGTTGGGCAAATCTACCAGTATCCCTGCCAGTTCATCAGAATCGGAAGTCGTGGAGCGACCCTCCGTTGACATGAACTTCCAGGACGCGGACATCCGTGATTTCATAAGCTACGTCAGCGAGGTGACAGGAACGAATTTCATCATCGGCCCCCATGTTAAGGGACGCGTCACGGTGGTGTCGCCCACAAAGGTCCCGGTGAATGAGGTTTTCAGTTTTTTTCAGTCGGTACTTGAGGTTCACGGATATACGACCGTGGAGGATGGGGGTGTGGTTAAGATCGTTTCCTCAGCAACGGCTCGGGGAAAAAGTGTAGAAACAGGGCTCTCAGAGGAACTGGGAATCGCACAAGACAGGTTCGTAACGCGAGTGATCCATCTCAACTATCTTAGTCCGGACGACGCGAAAAGCCTGTTGACTCCCCTGGTGTCCGAAGGTGGCGTCATTGTTTCTCACGCCCGGTCAGGGACGCTGATTATCACGGATTTCCTTCCTAACATTCAACGGTTGCAAAAGATCATTAAGGCCGTTGATGTGCCAAAGGCTCAAGAAGAGAACTCGGTCGTTGGAACATGAGGATACGGAAACGCTCACAAACGACAAAGAGGATTGCAGGTTTTTCTGAGATCGGGGTGACATGACAATCAGGGTCAAATCCTTTGCCGTCTCTGTTTTCATGGCTTGGCTATGCCTTTGTCCATGCCTTGTGCATGGTCAACACACACGGCCCCTTAGTGAGCCCATCGTGGTCAAGGTCATTCGCCTTGATCACGCGGATGCAGAACAGCTCGCCTCTGTTTTGCGACCTCTGCTAACCAAAGACGGCCGGATCACAGCTTATTCGGCCACCAATACCCTTATCATCAGAGACAGGAAATCCCTCGTTGAACAATTGGTTAGAGTGATCAAGGGGGGGAGTGAACCCTGAACGAAAAGCAGCGGGGACAAAGCAGCGGGAAGCCCCGTCTTCAAGTCCTATTTGGGCAACAGCCAGTGTAGGTTTGACACCGGCGCTATTCTGTTAGACGGTCTCCCCTGAGAGGCACAAAAAAGGGTGTGAGGGAGGTTTGAACAATGAAAAACTGCAAGCGGTTTATGATGTCCATGCCATGGGACGGCAAGTCCTTTCGAGGCATTGCCCTACTGCTCTTTATTACCTCTATGGCCATGGGACCATCCATCGCCCATGGAGGGCTCGCCGACCTGCTCAAGGGCCTTCAACAGGCCGTGGGGCTCAGGGGCGGACTTTCCGAGACAAAGATCATTGAGGGGCTCAAGGAGGCCCTCCAGGTTGGGACCAAGAACGCCGTGGAGGTCGTCTCCAAGGTGGGCGGCTACGCAGAGAACCCCCAGATCCGGATCCCCCTTCCGGGCGCCGTCCATCAGGTCGAGCAGATCATCCGGACGGCCGGGTACGGCGAGCAGCTCGATGCCTTTGAAATGAGCATGAACCGGGCCGCGGAAAAGGCGGCACCTCAAGCCAAGGCCATCTTCTCGGATGCCATCAAGGCCATGACCATCTCGGATGCCGCCACCATCCTTAAGGGCCGGGAGAACGAAGCCACCCTTTATTTCAAGGACAAGACCCATGACCCGCTCAGCCAGGTCTTTAAGCCCATTATCCGGGAGGCCATGTCCGGCGTGGGGGTGACCAGAAAGTTTCAGGCCCTAAACGACATGGTGCGCACCCTCCCCTTTGTGCAGCAATTCACCTTCGACCTGGACCAGTACGTGAACGACCGGGCCCTGGAAGGGCTCTTCTGGATGCTCGCCCAGGAGGAAAAGAAAATCCGCCAGGATCCTGCGGCCCGGGTGACCGATCTGCTGAAGGAGGTCTTTGCGAAGCAACCCTAGCCTCTCACAGACGGTACGGAGAGGCCGTGAATGGGGAAAGACGTGGAGCAATGGTTGCTCAGGCAATCTACGGTTTCCTCATTCTGGCGGTTTCCGTTTCCTGGTTGTGTCTGTGTGCGTCTGCGGCAAGAACAAGGCAACTCTGAACCCGGAACCGAGGAAGGGGGTCCCTATGGAAATCATGCGCATCAGGATCGGTAGAATTTCGTTTTCCTCAATCGGGCGTTTCACCGCAGCGGGCTTCCTGTGCCTGGCTCTTCTTGCAGGGGCTGCCCATGCACAGGTGACAATGCCTGCCCATGGCGCTCTCAAGCAAATGACCCAGGAGGCCATGCTCGATTTTGCCTTGGCAGTGAAGGCAAAGGATTTTACGGTCTTCTACACAAAGATATCCCAACTCTGGCAATCCCAGACCACCAAGGAGCAATTGGCCCAGCTCTTCAGGTCCTTTATTGATCAGGATATCGACTTGACCATCCTGGCCGGCCACGAGCCTGCCTTCAAAAAGAAACCCTATCTGGACCCTAACGGATGGCTGGCGCTGCAAGGGGGCTATGAGGTTTACCCCTTTATCGTAGACTTCACCCTCAAGTACCTTTACGAGGCCCCGGCATGGAAACTGGTAGGCATTGATGTGGAAACATCGCCCATGGCGGGATCCAGGCCCACACCAGGGGCCATGCCCACAACAGAGGAACTCCAGAAGATGGTGGAGGACACCATGCTGGATTTTGCCCGGGCCGTCAACTCCAGGGATTTTTCCGGGCTTTATGCCAGGCTTTCAGAAAGTTGGAAAAAGCAGATCACGTTAGAGAAACTGGCCGCCACCTTCAAGCCTTTTTCAGACAACAACATTGATTTGACGGGGCTCAAGGGACATGAGCCCGTATTCACCCAGGCGCCCTCGATAAACGAAAAGGGGTTGCTGCGCCTTAAGGGCATCTATAAGGTCTATCCGCTTGGGGTTCCCTTTGATCTCACCTACATTTATGAGGCGCCATCGTGGAAGCCCTTTGGCGTGAATGTCAAGGTCACCCCCATGGCCGCACCCAAGGCCCAGACAGGCGGTATCCCCCCGGAACCACAGCTCAAGGAGCTGGCCCACCGCACCATGCTGGACTTTGCCCGTGCCGTGAAGGCAAAGGACTTCGGGGATTTTTATGACACCGTGGCAAAGGTCTGGCAGAATCAGACCCCCAGAGATGCATTCGGCCGCCTCTTTAAGGCATTTACAGACAAGAACATCGATCTTACCATCATCGATGGGCTCGATCCTGCTCTTGAGAAAAAGCCCTATCTGGACAATAACGGGTGGCTTCATCTGGACGGGGCCTATCCCACAAAGCCGTCGGAAACCCATTTCAACCTGAAGTATTTCCCGGGGGATGGTGGTTGGAAGCTGGTGGGCATAAACATTCAGATCAGGTAATCCCCCTGACTTCCCGAACCGCTCTCTCATAGAGGCTACAAAGAGACGGGGAAGCGGGCGAGAGACCAAAAAGAATCTCTCACAGAGTTCACAGGCTTTTCTGTCACAAAACCGACCTGGGAGGAAACACATGCTTGAGATGGTGAAGAAACACAGGGCCAATCTGGGACGATTCTGGTGCGCCTTCTGTCAGCTTACAGGATGCATCGCCTTTCGCAGTGTCGCCATAGACACACCGGATGTATGGAATCGCCTCTTTGCCGCCTTTGCCCTCAACCTGGCCCTAGTGGGCCTGGCCTGGGTGACCATCTACGGCCTTGAGAAGCGGATCGTCGACCTCATGAAGGGGTGAGGCCGAGAAGCGGGGAAACGAACTGGCGAGAGAAAAGAATGTATCTCACAGGCCGAGAAGCCCCGGAGGAAGATCGTGCTCGGGACGGGAAGAGGGACATTCTATACTGGTGTTGTTGTGGGCGAGTCCCAGGTGTTAGCATGGCACCTGGAAAAATCTGATTCACCGTGCAACATGTCAAGGTGAAGCTTTCGATGGCCTAAGCCTGATTTCTGGTTCCGCTAACCGTACAGATTTTCTATATCCCTCATATGATAACAAACGTTCTTGATAGTGAGATTGCCATGTCAATTTTAGCTTTCTCTCTAAATCAGAAAAGGGTCTGCTTCACTATTTTCCGAACAAACCTTTCACCTTGTCGGTGACTGCTTCCACCTCCTTTTTGGCGTCTTCGCCAGCTGTCTCCAATTGCTTTTTAGCCCTATCGCCTGCTATCCCGATATTCGAACCCAGGGCCTTAAGCCCTTGGTTCAGGGTATCAGTGACAGCCGGGGAAATGATGTTTTCGTACAGCGCCGCGAACACTTCCTCAAATGCCTCGGCAGGCGATGCGCCATTCTTTTTCTTTCCAATATCCTTGAGGTGGATGTCTGGCAGCGACGCGCTTACGGTCTTACCAGCAAGCACGGACATAGCTAAGTTTACCTTTCCGTCACTCACGATGAAGTTTCTGATCAGGATCTTCTTCCCTTCGCCTTCTTTCTGAGGCTGCTTTTTGGAGGGCTCGCCCGGATCCACGGTGCTTTTCACGTTGTTTAAAATGGTTCTGAAGTTGTCTGTTCCGCGCAACTTCTCATAGGTGACCTCAGGACGAACCACCTCTATCTTGTCAATAATGATCGTCTCTCCAGTAACAGACCCCTCATCAACATCCACATGGATTGATCCCACACTTATGGCCTTCGGCGACTTGAATCCCTTGGGGTTGCCGAGATAAAAGTCTTTCAGATTGGCCTCCCCTGAAAATATGGACACACTCACATCCGCCAGGCGCACCTCTGTCTTTGTTATTCTTGGACCGTATGTGTTCACCGCACTCTTGATCATGGGGCCGAGGTTGGAGATCCCTACAACTAGGAAGATGATAATGAAGATGACGACCCCGCCGCCTATAAGGATCCATTTTTTCATAATTCACTCTCCTTCCTTCTTTGGAAACTGGAAACTGGAAAATTGCTATTTCCATTGGTATAGAAAATATGATGGAGACTTAATTCTTAACCAAGTAAATATGACGGGGGTTTTTGGATGTCAACCAAATATGAACAGTAAGGATCATCATTCGTTAAAAGCAGTGTCAGCACTGGCTATGGCCGTTTTAGACTTTCTGGATATTGTACTCATCATGACCGCCTTGACTTTGCACGATTTCTTCCGTAATAGGCTTACAGAAGGACTCGTCGACCATAACAGATTCCGTCCAACAATAAAAAGACGCCGCTGTTACGACTCGACTCGTAGATACCCAAGAAGTAAACTTATCAGTACCACCACCCTTGAGCGCAAGCATGTTTTCATATGTTTGGAGAGCTATGTTGGATACAACGAACTAATTTCCAATAATCCAATGATTACAGGGGAGGAGTCATGGCAGACTACCTTGGGGGCCGTGCCGCTGCCCGGTACGAATACGCTTTCACAGAAAAAAGCAAGTTTTCCCAGTCTCTCGAGTTCCTGTACGATTTCGACGATAGCGACAATTACAATGTGAATTCAGAAACAGCACTGATATCTGCATTGAGCGACTATCTCTCGCTGAAGGCAAGCTATGTGATCAAGTATGATCATCAACCTGTTCCTTCAACTCTGGAAGACACGGATACCATTTTGGCTGTCACGCTCGTCGTTAATTTTTGATCATAATTGCTTGTATGAGAAAACTGCTTAACATGTTGAATGCTATGATGAAAAACCGCAAACCATGGCTGGTGAATGCTACCTCAATGTCTTGACAGGAAACACAGTTGCTTTACCCTATAGTTGCATAAACAACATGGCAAAAGGTTCAAAAAAGCAACAATAGCCTTTCTTTGCGGTCTTTTTGAGTGA